>NZ_JAVQNP010000017.1:0-40318 GCF_031798995.1 Acinetobacter sp. V104_13
GCATCCACGTGCATCGACCACACTTGAAGGCTTAAGCAAACTTAAACCTGTAGTTAAAGCAGATGGCACAGTCACTGCGGGTAATGCTTCAGGCATTAATGATGGTTCAGCAGCTCTACTGATTGCTTCTGATGAGGCAGTTCAAGCTTACAATCTAAAACCCCGTGCCAAGATCATTGCTTCAACAGCCGTAGGTGTAGAACCACGCATTATGGGCTTTGCTCCGGCACCAGCGATTAAGAAATTACTTAAACAAGCCAACCTGACTTTAGATCAGATGGATGTAATTGAGCTGAATGAAGCTTTTGCTGCACAAGCTTTGGCCGTGACCCGTGATTTAGGCTTGCCAGATGATAGCAACAAAGTAAATCCAAACGGTGGTGCAATTGCATTGGGTCATCCACTTGGTGCTTCAGGTGCACGTCTCGTGACTACAGCCTTAAACCAGCTTGAACAAACGGGTGGTCGTTATGCCTTGTGTTCAATGTGCATTGGTGTGGGTCAAGGCATTGCTTTGATTATTGAGAGAGTCTAATCATGAGCCAGTTATATGCCAGCTTGTTTTATCAAAAAGACGTCACTGACATCTTTAGTGACTCATCTTTAATCAAATACATGATTCAGGTTGAAGTTGCCTTAGCTCAAGCACAGGCACAAGTTGGTGTGATTCCTCAAAATGCGGCTAATACCATTGCCCAAGTAGCTGAGCAGGCATTAGATAAGTTTGATTTTTCAGCTTTGGCTGTCGCAACTGGCTTAGCTGGAAATATCGCAATTCCATTTGTAAAACAGCTTACAGCAATTGTTAAAGATGTTGATGAAGATGCTTCGCGTTATGTGCATTGGGGTGCAACAAGTCAGGATATTTTAGACACAGCTTGTATTTTGCAATGTCGTGATGCGTTGAACATTGTGGAAGGTCAACTTCAACAATGCTATGCGACTGCATTGCAGCAAGCTAAGCAATATCGCCATCAAGTCATGATTGGGCGTACATGGTTACAGCAAGCTTTGCCAATTACCTTGGGGCATAAACTTGCTCGTTGGGCTTCTGCGTTTAAACGTGATTTAGACCGTATCCAAGCCATGAAATCACGTGTACTGACTGCTCAGTTAGGTGGTGCTGTGGGTTCATTAGCTTCTTTGCAAGATCAAGGTTCACTTGTGGTTAATGCATTTGCGAAGCAACTGAATCTGACTGTACCGACAAGCACATGGCATGGTGAGCGTGATCGTATTGTAGAAATTGCAAGTGTGCTTGGCATGATTGTTGGGAATACGGGCAAGATGGCACGTGATTGGTCTCTTATGATGCAAACCGAAATTGCAGAATTGTTTGAACCCACTGCAAAGGGTCGTGGTGGTTCATCAACCATGCCGCATAAGCGTAATCCAGTTGCAGCAGCTTCAGTACTTGCCGCAGCAAATCGTGCACCAGCACTTATGTCTAGCATCTATCAAAGTATGGTGCAGGAACATGAGCGTAGCTTAGGTGCATGGCATGCAGAATGGTTAGCAGTTCCAGAAATCTTTCAGCTTTGTGCTGGAGCATTAAGTCGTACTGGTGAAGTTCTACAAGGTTTCGAAGTGAATGCTGAGCATATGCAACAGAACCTTGAGTGTACGAATGGATTGATTATGGCAGAAGCTGTAATGATGGCACTTGCTCCTAAAATTGGACGTTTAAATGCTCATCATTTAGTTGAAGCTGCATGTAAAACAGCGGTAGCACAAAACCAGCATTTGGTTGATGTTGTTAGCCAACTAGAAGAAGTGAAAGGACAGTTTAGCCAAGCAGAAATACGGGATATTTTCAAACCGGAAAACTATTTGGGCAATATTCAGCAACAGATTGATGCAGTTTTGCAAGAAGCACAAGGAGAGCCAAAGTGAAACAGACTATTAGCAATCGCCAAGGAAAACAACTAGCTGTTTATACCGACGGCTTAAAAGACGCTCCTGTGCTTGTATTCTCTAATTCATTAGGCACAGACCATGGTATGTGGCAGTCACAGATAAGTGAATTAAAAAGTAATTTCAATGTCATTACATACGACACACGTGGTCATGGTGAAAGTGATGTAATTAGTGACACCACATTGCAAAACTTAGCTGAAGATGTGGTTGATATTTTAAATGCCTTGAGTGTTGAAAAAGCTCATTTTTGTGGCATTTCAATGGGCGGAATTACAGGGCTTTGGTTGGGTATTCATCATCCAGAGCGCTTTTTAAGTATTACTGTTGCGAACTCGGCAGCCAAAATTGGTCAGGCGGAGGCTTGGTTGAGTCGTGCTGATTCTGTTGAACAGAATGGTTTAGCTGAGTTGGTAAAAACCACGCATACCCGCTGGTTTAGTGAAAACTTCGACTATCAACATAACGTGGTTGCACAAACGACGATTCAAAGTCTTGCAAACACACCGGCACAAGGTTATGCGAATGCATGTCGTGCTTTAGCGTATGCCGATTTAAGAGATGAAATTGCACAAATCCAAATTCCGGTACTGCTGGTTGCGGGAACAGAAGATCCGGTGACTACAGTAGCAGATGCTGAGTTTATGCAGCGCGCTATCAACAATAGTCAGATTGCTAAATTGGAAGCATCTCATCTTTCTAATATCGAGCAACCGCAAAGATTTACTCAGGAATTGACTAGGTTTATTCAGCAAATCTAATAGCTTAGTGATTTAAAAGGAATTGGCCTTAAGGAGGCAAATATGGCGTCTCAGGATTACGCTGCACCAAATAAAAGTATCGATGCTCAAGCATTAATCAATGATGCTCCACTCAGTAAGTATCAATGGATGATCGCAATCATCTGTTTCTTAATTATTTTTACTGATGGTATTGATACTGCTGCAATGGGTTTTATTGCACCAGCTTTGGCTCAGGACTGGGGTGTTGATCGCTCTCAGTTAGGCCCAGTGATGAGTGCTGCACTTGGTGGAATGATTATTGGAGCTTTGGTTTCTGGTCCGACAGCTGACCGTTTTGGTCGCAAAATCGTACTGGCTTTTTCGATGCTTGTATTTGGTGGGTTCACCTTGGCATCTGCTTATGCAACCAACTTAGATAGCCTTGTCGTTTTACGCTTTTTGACAGGTATTGGTTTGGGTGCAGCTATGCCAAATGCCACTACATTATTTTCTGAATACTGCCCAACACGTATTCGTTCATTACTCGTGACCTGTATGTTCTGTGGTTACAACTTAGGTATGGCAACAGGTGGTTTTATCAGTAGTTGGCTGATCCCGACTTATGGTTGGCACAGTCTGTTTTTACTTGGCGGCTGGTCACCTTTGATCTTAATGATTTTAGTGATTTTAGTTTTACCTGAGTCTTACCGCTTTTTAATTGTGAAAGGTAAGAACCCAGAGAAAGTACGCAAAATCTTAAATCATATTGCACCAGCTCAGATCCAAAATGCGACTGCATTTCACGTACCTGAAGAGAAAACCGAGACAGCTCAAAAGAAAAATGTCTTTGGAATTATGTTTTCTAAACCATATGCAAAAGGAACACTTTTGCTTTGGTTGACCTATTTCATGGGGCTCGTGGTTGTTTACTTACTTACAAGCTGGTTACCAACGCTTATGCGTGAAACAGGTGCCTCAATGGAGCGTGCTGCATTTATCGGTGGATTGTTCCAGTTTGGTGGTGTGGTAAGTGCTTTGTTTATTGGTTGGGCGATGGACAAATTCAACCCGAACCGAGTGATTGCTATTTTCTACTTTGCTGCAGGTCTATTTGCGATTGCTGTTGGTCAAAGCTTAGGAAATTCAACATTACTTGCAGTATTGGTGCTTTGTGCGGGTATCGCAATTAACGGTGCGCAATCTTCAATGCCTGCGTTAAGCGCTCGTTTCTATCCAACGCAGTGCCGTGCAACTGGCGTGTCTTGGATGACTGGTATTGGACGCTTCGGTGCGGTATTTGGTGCTTGGATTGGTGCTGTACTACTCGGCAATGATTGGTCGTTTACCGCCATTCTTAGTTTATTACTCATTCCAGCGACTGCTGCGGCTGTTGCTGTATTTGTTAAATCAATTGTTGCGCATACCGATGCAACTTAATAGAGGTCTATCACAATGAATGATGAACAACGCTATAAACAAGGCATTGAGGTGCGGACTGAAGTTTTGGGTGAAAAGCATGTTGGTCGGTCTTTGCAAAACTTAAATGACTTTAACCAAGATTTTCAAAATTTTATTAGCCGTTACGCATGGGGTGAGGTGTGGTCTCGTCCAGGCCTTCCACGTCATACACGTAGTTTAGTCACTATCGCAATTTTATTAGCGCTTGGTCGTGAAGATGAACTACGCATGCATTTACGTGCTTGCTTTAACAATGGCGTAACTAAAGAAGATTTAAAAGAGCTGATCTTACACAGTTCACTCTATGCAGGTTTACCTGCTGCAAATGCTGCAATGCATATGGCTGAAGAAGTCTTTAAAGAGTTGGGGATAGAGGTAAGCCCAATTGCAGCGAAAGAACAGGATTAAGGAGATAAAGATGTCACAACATAGCTGGGGTGCTTACGCCCAACGTAATACAGATGATCATCCACCAGCGTATACGCCAGGTTATAAAACAAGTGTATTACGTTCGCCAAAAAATGCATTGATCTCTATTAACGAGACTTTAACTGAGGTTACTGCACCGCATTTTTCTTCGAATCTGTTTGGTCCAAAAGATAACGATTTGATTTTGAACTATGCCAAAGATGGTTTGCCAATTGGTGAACGTGTCATTGTCCATGGCTATGTTCGTGACCAATTTGGTCGTCCTGTGAAAAATGCACTTCTAGAAGTATGGCAAGCCAATGCTTCTGGTCGTTATCGCCATCCAAACGACAAGTTTATTGGTGCAATGGATCCTAACTTTGGTGGTTGTGGTCGTACCTTAACTGATGAAAACGGTTTTTATATTTTCCGTACCATTAAACCGGGTCCGTACCCATGGCGTAACCGTATTAATGAATGGCGTCCTGCACATATTCATTTCTCTTTAATTGCTGATGGTTGGGCTCAGCGTCTGATTTCGCAGTTTTATTTTGAAGGCGATACGCTCATTGACACTTGCCCGATCTTAAAAACGATTCCTTCTGAAGATCAACGTCGTGCATTGATTGCACTAGAAGATAAAAACAACTTTATCGAAGCTGATAGCCGTTGTTACCGTTTTGACATCACTTTACGTGGCCGTCGAGCGACTTACTTCGAAAACGAATTGACTTAATCGGGAGCACGAGCATGAATAACTGGAATTTTCAGGAACTAAAAGAAACTCCATCTCAAACAGGTGGTCCTTATGTTCACATTGGCCTATTGCCACAACAAGCAAATATTGAAGTGTTCGAAAACAACTTTAATAACCAGTTAGTACAAGACCAAACCAAAGGCGAGCGTATTCGTCTTGAAGGCCAAGTGTTTGACGGATTGGGTTTACCGTTACGTGATGTGCTGATCGAAATTTGGCAGGCCGATGCGAACGGTATTTATCCAAGTCAGGCAGATACGCGTGAGCAAAAAGCTGATCCGGCCTTTCAAGGTTGGGGCCGTACAGGTGCCGATTTTGAAACAGGCGTTTGGAGTTTCAATACGATTAAACCGGGCGCGACAGCAGGCCGTAAAGGTTCAACTCAAGCACCTCATATTGCATTAGTCATTTTCGCTCGCGGTATTAACTTAGGTCTTCATACACGTGTTTATTTTGACGATGAAGCTGAGGCAAATACTAACGACCCAATTCTAAATAGCATTGAATGGGCACCACGTCGCCAAACACTTATTGCAAAACGTTTTGAAGAAAATGGTGAAGTTGTTTACCGCTTTGATATTCGCATTCAAGGCGATGACGAAACTGTATTTTTTGATATTTAAGAAACACTTAAGGCTACACCTGATTATTCAAGGATGCGTGTAGCCTTTTTAAGGATGAACGATATGAACATGAAAACATTATTAAGCCTCAGTTTGCTTGCACTCCCATTTTTTACAGCACAGGTGAATGCTGAACCTGTTGTTTTAGCCGTTCAAACACAACCTGCCGCTACAGCCGTTAAAACGATTGTTCCGATTACCGCAAAAACTAAAGAACAAGCATTGGCACAAGCTCAAGTTATTGCAAATACAGCAGATGCTGATTTGGCAGAGTTTCGTATCGATTTACTCAGTTTTGCGAGAGATACAAAACAAGTGATTGCTTTGGGGCATGAGTTAAAAAAGATTTTAGGCAATAAGCCAATGATCGCCACAATTCGTACCAAAAACGAGGGTGGCCAGCTTGAAATTAGTGATGTGGATTATGGTAAGACTTATCAGGCTTACTTAAAGAATCCGTTCATGGACTGGTTAGATGTTGAAATGTTCCGTGATCAAAAAGTAGTTTCAGAAATTGTTCAAAAAGCACATCAAAAGAAAGTGCTCGTTGTCATGTCTAATCATGACTTCCAAAAAACACCAAGCCAAGATGAAATTGAAAAACGCTTGTTAAAACAAGATCAAATGGGCGCAGATATTCTCAAAATTGCTGTAATGCCTAAATCTAAACAAGACGTTTTCACCTTAATGAACGCAACTTTAAAGGTAAGCCAGCAAACCACTAAACCTTTATTGACGATGTCAATGGGGCAATTAGGTACGATTTCTCGTGTTGCGACTGCCAACATGGGCGGAAGTTATAGCTTTGGCATGATTGGTCAGGCTTCTGCACCGGGTCAAATTGATGTGACCAAGCTCAAACAGATTTTACAAACCGTTCAACCAACAAACCCATAAATCATAAGGATATGATGAAATGACTACATTACGTTTAACTACTCTTGCATTAGGTTTGATGGTTTCAGGAGTATCGGCAGCACAAACTTATGTTGTTGATCGTTATCAAGACGATAGCAATAAAGGCTCTTTACGCTGGGCCATTGAACAAGCCAATGCAAACCCAAGCGAAGCTAGCGACATTTTAATTCAAGCAGTAGGCAAAGCACCTTATGCGATTAAATTAAACAGCGCACTTCCTGAAATTAAAGCTCCAGTTAAAATCATTGGTACACAGTGGGATAAAACTGGTGAATACATCGCGATAGATGGTTCAAACTATATTAAAGGCGAAGGTGCAAAAGCTTGTCCTGGTGCAAACCCTGAACAGTATGGCACCAATGTACGTACGATGACTTTACCGGGATTGGTACTACGTGACGTCAACAATGTCACTTTAAAAGGTTTAGACATTCATCGCTTCTGTATTGGGGTATTGATTAACCGCTCGAGCAATAACCTCATCCAACATAACCGTATTAGTAATAACTACGGCGGGGCTGGTGTCATGCTCACTGGTGATGATGGTCAAGGTAACCCAACCGCAACCACCACCAATAACAACAAAGTTTTAGACAATATTTTCCAAGACAATGGTGATGGTCTAGAACTGACACGTGGTGCTGCGTTTAACTTAATTGCGAATAACCATTTTGTTTCAACCAAAGCAAACCCAGAACCATCACAAGGTATTGAAATTTTGTGGGGTAATGATAATGCGGTAGTTGGTAATAAATTCGAAAACTATTCAGATGGCTTACAGATCAACTGGGGTAAGCGTAACTATATTGCCTACAACGAAATGACCAATAACTCGATTGGTTTCAACATGACGGGTGATGGCAATATTCTTGATAGCAATAAAGTACATGGTAATCGTATTGGTGTAGCCATCCGCTCTGAAAAAGATGCAAATGCAAAAATTACATTGACTAAAAACCTGATTTGGGACAATGGTAAAGATATTAAACGTTGCGAAGCTGGCGGTTCATGCGTACCAGATCAGCGTTTGGGTGCAATTGTATTTGCTGTGCCTGCACTTGAGCATGCAGGATTTGTAGGTTCTCGTGGTGGTGGTGTGGTTGTTGACCCATCGAAACAACAAAAAACATGTACTCAGCCAAATGAACAAGGCTGTAATGCTCAACCTAATCAGGGTATTAAAGCTCCTAAATTAACTGCAAATAAAGGTTCAGTTGCTTTAGAAGTCAATGGCTTGCCAAATCAACGCTATCAAGTTGAATTTTTTGGTAATCAAAATGCGGCATCAAAAGAAGCTGAGCAATATTTAGGAGCAATAACTGTTGCTACAGATGCACAAGGGATCGCAAAAGCAAATTGGAAACCGTCTGTAAAAGTTGCCTCAATTACAGCGAATATTACTGATCGTTTTGGCGCAACATCTGAGCTTGGTTTTACAAGTGTTAAATAACAATAAGGAAAGCGCCTCATATGAGGCGCAGCATAGAAATATAGAAATGATAAAAGGGACTTGAAATGCCAAATTTAATGAAATTGAGTGTGTTAACAATCGCTGTATTAGGTAGCCAATTTGCGCTCGCGAATGAGCCTTGGTCACAAGACCGTCAATGGTTGTTAGGCGACTGGAATGGAAAACGCCAGCAATTAGAGCAGCAGGGCTATAAATTTACAGCTTCTATTATGAGCCAAAGTGCCACAAATTTAGATGGTGGTTACAACGACAGCAATACTTTTGAAAATGCTGCACAACTTTCTTTAGGTGCAAACCTCGATTTAGAAAAAATTGCTGGGTGGAAAGATACAACAGTCAATTTAGTTGTGACCAAACGTGATGGTAATGCATTAACTCTCGAGCGTATTAAAGACCCACGTTCTAGCCAATTGGGCAATGCTCAAGAAATTTATGGTCGCGGTAAAATCTGGCGTTTATCCCAAGCATGGGTGAAGAAGGGCTTTATCGATAATACTGTACAGGTCAAATTTGGCCGTATGGGAATGTCAGAGGACTTTAACAGTTCTCAATGTGAATTTCAGAACTTATTGCTCTGCGGTGGGCAGTTAGGAAAATCAATCGGTTCAATTTGGTATAACTCACCAGTAGGTGTTTGGGCGACAAACGTTAAATATCAGTTTGCACCTGAATGGACTTTGGGATTAGGTGTGTATGAAGTAAATCCAGACAACATTAAAACCGAATCAAATAGTGATGGTTTTAATCTGGATATGAACAATGTGAAGGGTGCAACCATACCGGTTGAGCTGGCGTGGAAACCAAAACTTGATGCCTTTAATGGCTTGCCGGGAGAATATAAAGTAGGTGCACTGTATTCGACCGCAGAAGCCAATGATATTAAAACTGCAGGTAAAGTGCATGACGGAAAACAAAGCTTTTGGATTAATGCACAACAACAACTGACGAATAATGGCCAAGATCCGAAACGCGGTTTATATGTAAGTTTTAATGGCGTTGTAAATGATAAGGCAACAACTTTTGTTCAAAGTACGCAACAGCTTGCTCTTTGGTATAAGGGACCATTTGATAGCCGTCCAAATGATTCGATTGGTTTTGGTATAGCTAATTATGTAGTTAATGACCGTGCTAAAGATAAACAGATCGCAACAAATGAAAGTCGTGGATATTACAGCTATGATCCGATTGCATCTGACTATATTCCAATTCAAGACGACGAGTTAAATGTCGAGTTGAACTATACCTATCAATGGTCTCCGGCCGTCATGTTACGTCCAAACATTCAATATATTCATCAACCTGCTGGTGTAAAAGAAGTTGATGATGCTTGGGTGGCTGGTCTTAGTGTGAAAGTCAATTTTTAACAATATTGATGGCTGGTTAGACATAGTTTAACTGGCCCAAATGCTTGAACTATTCGGGTTCAGTATATGTGGAGTAGGATCTATGTCTGAGTCAGATTCTAAGTTTCATATCTTATTCAAAATATGGTGTTTTATATTAGGTCTAGTTTTATTGGCTACTGGTGTTTTTTACATCGTAGGTGGTGGAAAGCTAGTATCTCTTGGTGGTTCTTGGTATTTCCTTATAGCGGGATTATTTATCACCATTTCTGCAATTAGTATTTTCCGAAAAAAAGCGCTGGGTGTCTGGATTTTTGCGGCTATTTTTGTTGGTACCGTAATTTGGTCATTTGTTGATGCTGGATGGGAATTTTGGCCGTTATTTTCGCGCTTAATGTTTCCTGCTGGTCTTTTTGCTGCCTTGCTATTTACTTTACCTTCAATCCGACGTTACCAATTTCAAACGAGCTTGGCATCTTCATCCTATGCGGTAGGTGGATTAGTTGTTGTAGGTATGTTGATTGCGCTCTATCAAATGTTCCAACCGCATCCAACAGTGGCAAGTTCAGGTGAAAAACTACCTTTAGTACCAGTTGATCCTGCAAAAAAACAGGTAAATTGGGAAAATTATGGTAATGATGCAGGTGGTAGCCGCTTTGTTGCTCTCGATCAAATTAACCGAGATAACGTTCATAAATTAAAAGAAGCTTGGCGCTTTAGAACGGGCGACTTTACAACGGGTAGCGGTAATGGGGCTGAAGACCAAATGACTCCGCTACAAGTGGGAAATAAAGTGTTTTTATGTACACCACATAACAACATTTTTGCGATAGATGCCGACTCAGGCAAACAACTCTGGAAAGCTGAGGTGAACTCTACAGCTGATGCTTGGGAACGTTGCCGTGGTGTTGCATACTTTGATTCAACAAAACCGCTTGTACAACCAACTTTAGCTGGTGCAAATGCAGTAACTGCGGTTGCAACCAATACGGCATGTCCACGCCGTGTATATACCAATACACCTGATGGTCGTTTAATTGCAGTGAATGTAGATAACGGTCAGCGCTGTGCTGATTTTGGTGTAAATGGAACGGTTGATTTGCTAGAAGGTCTTGGCGCTGGAACAAAAGCTCCACGTTTTGAAGTGACTTCTGCACCGACTATTGCTGGAACAACTATTGTGGTGGGTAGCCGTATTGCCGACAACGTAGCCGCAGATATGCCGGGCGGTGTTATTCGTGGTTATGACGTGATTACGGGTAAACTTCGCTGGGCATTTGACCCGCGCAATCCAAACCCGAACTATGTTCTTAAACCGGGTGAAACCTATAAACGTAGTTCGGCAAACTCATGGGCTGCAATGTCATATGACCCGCAAATGAATACGGTGTTCTTACCTATGGGTAGTTCATCTGTCGATATTTGGGGGGGTAACCGTAATCCATTAGATCACAAATACAATACTTCTGTGTTAGCACTTGATGCGACAACAGGTAAAGAGAAGTGGGTATATCAAACTGTTCATAACGATTTATGGGACTTTGACTTACCAATGCAACCGAGTCTAGTCGACTTCCCATTAAAAGATGGTACGACTAAACCAGCTGTTGTGATTGGAACTAAATCAGGCCAATTCTTTGTTCTTGACCGTGTAACAGGTAAACCCCTGACTAAAGTGATTGAACAACCAGTGAAACCTGCCAATATTCCGGGTGAACAATACAGCTTAACTCAACCTCGTTCAGTTGAAATGCCTCAAATTGGTAATCAGACTTTAACTGAGTCAGATATGTGGGGCGCAACGCCGTTTGATCAACTGATGTGTCGTATTAACTTCAAGTCAATGCGTTACGAAGGCTTATTTACTGCACCAGGTACTGATGTTTCATTAAGCTTCCCAGGTTCGTTGGGTGGTATGAACTGGGGTAGCATCGCTTTTGACCCGACTCATCGTTATATGTTCGTGAACGATATGCGCCTTGGCTTATGGATTCAATTGATGGAGCAAACTCCTGAAGATATTAAGATTCAGGCGAATGGTGGAGAGAAAGTAAACACAGGTATGGGAGCTGTACCAATGAAAGGTACACCATATAAAGTGAATAAAAACCGCTTTATGTCGGCTCTAAGCATTCCTTGTCAAAAACCACCATTTGGCACCATGACTGCAATTGACATGAAAACTCGTCAAGTTGCATGGCAAGTACCATTAGGCACAGTTGAAGATACTGGGCCGATGGGTATTAAGATGGGCTTAAAGGCACCGATCGGTATGCCAACAATTGGCGGGCCGATGGCAACTCAAGGTGGCTTAGTTTTCTTTGCTGCAACACAAGATTACTACTTACGTGCATTTGATTCATCTACAGGTAAGGAACTGTGGAAATCACGCATGCCAGTAGGTAGCCAAGGAACACCAATAAGCTATGTTTCACCTAAAACAGGTAAACAGTATGTGGTTGTTACCGCAGGTGGAGCACGTCAATCACCTGATCATGGTGATTATGTGATCGCTTATAGCTTAGAACAATAATTAAGTAAGGCAAAAGAGAGTATTTCTCTTTTGCCTTACTCTTTAATATATTTTTTATATAAAAGAATAAAAGTAAATTCTATATTTTTAACTAGATAGCTTTACCAAATAGTAAAAAAGTGCTTGATGTTGTTGCTAAACTTGAAATAGTCTTATGGTCAATTCAGCCTGAACGCTAGATATAGCTTAACTATTGACCAGTTCCTTAGGATGTTTTACCTATAAATAAAACCTTAACTTTTATTAAGTTTTGTTTAACTTAACATTGTGAATTTTAATTAAAAATAAACATTATTAAGTTTTAAACATTGAAAATACGGTGTTTTTTGTTGGAAAAACGAGCTTAAATATATACTTATATTATATTTATATAATTTATTGGGTTGCGCTAGAATGGTCGACGCAGATTATTACTATCCAGTAATAATTTGTATTTCAGGAATTTAAGCTTTTATGGCTTAAGGCTCATCGAAAGATGGGCCTTTTTTTATGGGTGAAAGAAAATGTTTTTGTCTTACTCAATAGCCTAAGCAAAATTAAATAATGAATAAAATCACAAAAAATAGTCTTTAATGACAAGAAGTGTATGATTTGATAAATTAAAGCCACTTGATAATAATAGGTGATGTAATGAGATTTTTGGTTCTTGCAACTTTATCTGGTTTAGCTTTGATGGGTTGTGCTTCTGTTCAGCAAGCACCGAATACACAAGAGACAATTCGCTATGCTTCAAGCCCATGTTTTGGCGCATGTCCGATTTATTCTGTAGAAGTAACACCTACAGGTTTAATTCGCTTTGAAGGTAAACAATACACTAAGGCTATAGGCGTTAAAGAAATTCAAGGTAGCGTAAAAGATTATAAAAAACTTGCAGATGATCTAAAGACTTATCGCCCTGAAACAGGTACACAATCAAAAACTGCGGGTTGCCAGCAAACAGCGACCGACATGTCTAGCTATTACATTACTTGGATTCAACCTAATGGCACAGAAACTAAATTAAGCCATTACACAGGTTGTATCTCTCCAGCAAATAATAGATTGAATAAGGTTATGGAAAAGTTACCTGAACAATTAGGCATTAAAGATCTAATTTAATGACAAAAGCCCCAGAATCTTGGGGCTTTTTCTTGTTAAGAAGAATTATACACTTAAGAGTTTTATTTTAAGTATTTCTAAAAGAATCAGCGTATAATACAGATTATAAAAACATATATTGTTAAGAGTGGTTATATGTCAAATATTGTCTATGCCTTTTTTGGTGGTTTATTACTAGGCATCGCAACAGTTGGATATTTATATATAAATGGCCGTATAGCCGGAATCAGTGGTTTGCTTGCTCAAGTCATCAATCCTACTAAAGATACTTTTAAAAGTTCGGCATTCTGGTTTATTGCGGGACTCGTGATTACACCTTTCATCTATAGTTATTTTTATCAGCCTGAAATTGAAATTAAAGCTAATACATTTGCACTTATTTTAGCAGGTGTACTTGTAGGCTTTGGAACACGGTTAGGGTCGGGTTGTACAAGTGGCCATGGTATTTGTGGTATGAGCAGGTTATCAAAACGCTCGATGATAGCGACAGCAGTTTTTATGTTTGCTGGCATGTTAACGGTTTATATCATTCGTCATGTGATGGGGTAACCCTATGAAAAACTTTTTTGCTTTTTTATTTGGTAGCTTATTTTCATTAGGTTTGATGATTTCTGGTATGACTAATCCTGAAAAGGTATTAGGTTTTTTAGATATCTTTGGGCAGTGGGATATTAGCTTAATGTTTGTAATGTTAGGTGCTATTGCTGTGGCATTTATTCCATTTCAAAAGGCTATAAAAACTCCTAAAACACTCTTTAATGAACAAATTCAATTACCAACGAATACACAGATTGACCAAAGGTTAATTGTGGGTGCTTTTATTTTCGGTATAGGCTGGGGAATAGCAGGGATATGTCCAGCGCCCGCTTTAACTCTGATCGGATTAGGACATTTTGAAGCGCTTTATTTTATTGTCGCAATGTTATTAGGAATGTTTATTTACCGAATTTTAAATAAAGGAAATTAAGCCTATGCAACAACCTCTAGTAAAAGATTTTTTTGATGAAAACACTAATACTTTTAGCTATGTTGTTGCGGATTTAGCGACTCTTCAATGCGCTATTATTGATAGCGTGCTTGATTATGATGCCGCATCGGCCACTACAAAAACAACCAATGCTGATCTGATCGTCGATTATGTCTTGGCGCAAAACTTCAAAGTACAATGGATTTTAGAAACCCATGTACATGCGGACCATATGACTGCGGCTCAATATTTAAAATCTAAATTGGGCGGTACAATTGCGATTAGTCAAAAAATCTCGGTAGTACAAGAAACTTTTGCAGCTATCTATAATTTTGATTTTAAGAAATTCAATGAAAATCAGCCATTTGATTATTTGTTTGAAGATTATGAACATTTCAAAATAGGGGAGATAGAAGCCTATAACATTCCTACACCAGGGCATACGCCAGCTTGCTTAAGCTATGTGATTGCCGATGCTGTTTTTGTAGGTGATACCTTATTTATGCCCGATTATGGCTCAGCAAGATGCGACTTTCCTAAAGGAAGTGCTGCTGAGCTTTATGATTCGGTACAAAAACTTTATACACTTCCCGACGACATGCGTATGTTTTTATGCCATGACTATAAGCCTGAAGGCCGTGATGAATATATCTGTCAAACAGATATAAAAACTCAAAAGCAAAGCAATATTCATTTAAATCGACGAGTTTCTAAAGAATCATTCATCAAAATGCGTCAAGAAAGAGATGCTACTTTGGCAATGCCAAAATTAATTCTCCCTTCAATTCAAATTAATATGAATGGTGGAAATTTTCCGGAACCTGAAGCGAATGGTATTCGCTATTTGAAAATCCCTTTCAATTACTTTTAGAAATAGCCTAAGCATTCATTTGGGAACGTTCAATCTATTCAAATAGCCTAAGCAAACAATAAAATTAACCCTATGAAATAGCCTAAGCAAGATTTAAAGAACTTGTCTTAAATCCCGCGAAGTCTCTTGCAATAAAGGCAGAATATGTTGAATTAAATATTCTTCAGTTGTTTTCATAGTTGGAGAAACAATATTTAAAGCTGCAACCACTTTAAAGTCTTGTCCATAAATTGGTACGGCGAGCGCATGAACTCCTAATTCGTGTTCTTCACGCGAATAACACCAATCTTGTTCTCGAATCTCTTGTAGTAACTCTAGAAATTTATCATTTTCGACATGCGTATATTTAGTTAAACGCTGAAGAGGATATTTTTGGAGCCAGTCCAATTGTTCTTGTTGGCTTAAATGTGCCAGTAAAATTTTACCCGCAGATGTCGCATGAGCAGGTAAGCGGTTACCCAAGTGTAAGCCGTATGGATTTACACGGTCAGTTTGTTGGTGGGCCGCACTACGAGCAATGGTAATGGCTTCATAACCATCAAGTACCATCACCGAATAAATGAGAGAAGTTTGGTTAGTTAGAAGATTTAATAAAGGTTGAGATACTTTTGGAAGCTGAGCTGCACCTAAATAAGCTCCTGAAAATTTAAGAACTTTCGGAGTTAAATAGTAATAGTGACCATCTGACTCAAGATAACCTAAATATTCTAAAGTTAATAAATGACGTCTTGCTGCTGCTCGGGTAAGCCCAGTTTTTTCAGCAGCCATAGAAATGTTTAAACGATGTTGATTACTACTAAAGCTATCTAAAATCGCCATGCCTTTACCAATACCAGCAATGTAATCTTCATGACGAATCGTTTTTTTGTTGTCCTGATTCTGGATTATCCGTTCATCTTTACTCATTACTGATCCTTGTACGATAGAAGCTTAGTAGATCAATTTGCTTTACTGAAAAAGTTTAATAATTTCATGTCGCAGAAATTGATGTCTTAAATTATCCCTTAAATCTTCGTGCCAAAACATACCCATTTTAATATTGGTTATCTCAAAAGGCAGAGAATGTAAGCAAATTTTATGACTATAAGACAAATGCTGCAAAATCATTCGAGGCATGGTGAGTATTGCGTCGGCTTGGGCTCCTAAAACTTGTAACGCCGTTGAATAGTTTTGACAGCGCATAAATACATTTCTTGAAATTTTTTGGTGTTGGTTTAAATAAATATCTTCAAGTAAAGCGCCCGTACGGCGTGACGAAACACCAATGTGCCGACCACTGATATAACTAGCTAAATCGACTTCTTTAAGTTGGCTGCAAATGACAAACTCATCTGTTACCAAATGATCAAAGGTAATTTTGGGAGATAAGTATTGTTCTAGGTCAATCACGAAATCGAGCTGTTGTGTCGCCAAGTCCGCCATAATATGTTTTCGATCTAGCTTCATACTCACAAACTGTAAATCTAAATTAAGATTTTGAAAATGTTGAGCAAGCTTTGGAAGAATAATCGGCTCAATTTCATCATGCACGGCGATTTTTAAGTTTTTTAAGCTTATTGGATCAAAGACATGTTTTTGCTGGTTAATATTTTGAATGGTTAAAAGTGCTTGCTTAACAGTTGGATAAATCTGTTCTGCAAAAGGAGTGGCAGACATTTTATTGCCTACACGTATAAATACATCATCTTCAAGTTGCTGGCGTAAACGCTGCAAAGCATGACTTGCTGCTGACTGCGTAATATTGAGACTACTTGCAGCATTCGAAATACTTTTTTGCTCATAAATCGCGATAAAAAGCGGATATAAATTGATATCAATTCGGTGGAAAAAACTTAGGTCTAGACTATGTAAGTTATGAATATTATTCATGAGGTGTTATTTAATAAAATCATTTCATTCATATTAAGTTTCAAGTTATGTTGATGTAAAGACCAGATAATGATGTAAAGGAAAAAAGAATGTTTGAACTTT
Source organism: Acinetobacter sp. V104_13 (assembly GCF_031798995.1). Classification (NCBI taxonomy): domain Bacteria; kingdom Pseudomonadati; phylum Pseudomonadota; class Gammaproteobacteria; order Moraxellales; family Moraxellaceae; genus Acinetobacter; species Acinetobacter sp. V104_13. Next base: position 17,055 of record NZ_JAVQNP010000017.1, read on the forward strand.
CAAAGAAAGCTCAAGATTTTGCTGAGCGAACAAGAAAATTTATTTTAGAAGAAATAGAACCTGTCGAAGCAAAATTTTGGGAAGAGGTTCATGAGCTAAATCCAGATGGGAACTGGAAAAAATGGCAGTGGCCTGAACTGTTAGAAACTCTGAAAACTAAAGCTAAACAAGCTGGTCTTTGGAATATGTTTTTACCCGATGAAAAACTCGGTGCAGGGTTATCAGTTCAAGAATATGCGCATATTGCTGAATTGACTGGCCGTAGCTTATTGGCACCTACCGTTTTTAACTGTAATGCACCAGATACAGGAAATATGGAATTGTTATGGCGCTATGGCAGTGAACAGCAAAAACAGCAATGGTTACAGCCTTTATTGGATGGAAAAATTCGTTCGGTTTTTTGTATGACTGAACCCGATGTTGCGTCAAGCGATGCAACCAATATGCAAGCGACTGCGCTCATCGATGGTAATGAAATTGTTTTAAATGGCAAAAAGTGGTGGTCGTCTGGTTTAGGTGACCCAAATGCTAAAGTCATTATTTTTATGGCACATACACCAGATGAAACCAAAGACCGCCATCATCAACACTCTATGGTTTTAGTACCGATTGATACCGCAGGTGTGGAAATTCAACGGATGTTACCTGTGTTTGGTGACTATGATGCACCGCATGGACATGGTGAGGTTCACTTTAATAATGTTCGAGTGCCTCTTGAAAACTTTATTGGTGGAGCGGGCCAAGGTTTTGAAATTGCACAAGGGCGTTTAGGGCCAGGGCGTATTCATCATTGCATGCGCTGTATTGGAGCTGCAGAAAAAGCACTTGAACTGATGATTGATAGAGGTATGTCTAGAACGGCGTTTGGCAAAGAAATTTTAAAACTCGGCGGAAACCTCGAACGTGTAGCCGATGCGCGAGTCGCCATAGATCAAGCTAGACTTTTAACCTTGTATGCTGCCTATAAAATGGATACTTTAGGAAATATGGCTGCTTTAACAGAAATATCTGCAATTAAAGTAGTGGCTCCGAGCGTTTTAGAAAAAGTAGTCGACATGGCAATTCAGCTACATGGCGGTGCAGGCGTTTCAAGAGATACACCCTTAACTGGTTTCTTTGCTCAAGCACGCAGTTTACGTTTAGCTGATGGCCCAGATGAAGTACATAAAGGCATGATTGCCAAATTAGAGTTAGCCAAACGTGGTTATGGTCGTCATAAGAAAGTATAAGTTTAAAGGAAGTGAATATGTCGGTAATTGATGTAGGCGGTGAAGTACGTGAAGGTGAAGAACTTGATATTGGGGCAGTTGAAAACTGGTTAAAAAACCAAGGTGTTGAGTTGGTTGGTCCAGCAGTCGTTACTCAATATACGGGCGGGGCGTCGAATTGGACTTATCGTTTAAAATATGAAAATACCGATTTAATTTTGCGACGTCCTCCAAAAGGAACAAAAGCGAAGTCAGCCCACGATATGGCCCGTGAATATATGGTGCAGAAAAATCTTGCGCCTTATTATCCAGTGCTTCCTAAAATGGTTGCACTTTGTCAGGATGAATCGGTCATTGGCTGTGATTTTTATGTCATGGAACGCATTGAAGGTATTATTCCTCGTGCAAAATTACCGCCTGAGCTTGGCTTTAATGAAGAAGATGTTCATGAGCTTTGTGTAAATGTTATTGATAAGCTCATTGAGTTACATCAAGTTCCTTATGAAAATACCCCTTTAGCTGAACTAGGTAAAGGTACAGGATATTGCCGTAGACAAGTTGAAGGTTGGGATAAGCGTTATGAGAAAGTCCGTACAATCAACGTTCCTTCATTTAAATATGTCCGAAAATGGCTAAACGATAATATCCCTCAAGACTCTACGACTTGCATTATTCATAATGATTGGCGTTTTGATAATGTGATTTTAGATCCAGAGCGTCCAACAGAAGCGATTGGAGTGTTGGATTGGGAAATGGCGACCTTGGGTGATCCATTAATGGATTTAGGTAGCGCTTTGGCATATTGGGTTGAGCCAACAGATAATATGATTTTTAGATCAACACGCCGTCAGCCGACTCACTTAAAGGGAATGTTCTCTCGCAAAGAAGTCGTTGAATATTATTTGCAAAAAACAGGTCTGGAGCCTCAAAACTGGGCTTTTTATGAAGTCTTCGGTGTATTCCGTTTAGCCGTGATTGCCCAGCAAATCTATTATCGTTATTACCACAAGCAAACCCGAAATCCTGCTTTTAAAGATTTCTGGATTGTCATTCATGCGCTACATATTCGAGCTTTAAAACTTATCGCACAGCAAAAATTGCAAAAATCAGAATTTGCTCAGCAATCTCTACAGAAAATACAGGGTATTTTAAGAAGATGACCACAATTTATCTGGTAAGACATGGTCAGGCATCATTTGGTAAAAGTAATTATGACGAGTTGTCTGAAAATGGTGAAGCTCAAGCGACTTTATTAGGCCAATATTTTAAGCAAATATTAAAAGAACAACCGTATGTGGTTGCAGGAACTATGCAGCGCCACGAGCAAACTGCAAAGCTCGCACTCAATGAATGCTTTCCAGATGCGATGATTCATCATAATAATTTATGGAATGAGTTTAATCATCAGCAGGTTTTTGCCCGTTATGAACCGCGTTTTGAACAGCCTGAACTGTTAAAAGCTGACGTAGCACAAGAACAGAATCCACGCGCATATCTTGCCAAAATATTTGAAGGTGCAATTGGACGATGGACAGATGGTGACTTTCATCATGAATATGATGAGTCTTGGCCACACTTTAAAGAAAGAGTCGAAACAGCATTGCAGCAACTTTGTGATGAGTTAGCAAAAACCAAACCTCGTTACGCAGTTGTTTTTACCTCTGGTGGTGTGATTTCGGTAGCAATTGGTAAGCTGCTTGAACTCAGTCCTAATCGAACTTTTGCGTTGAATTGGGCAATCGCGAATACAAGTCTCACGACTTTGCGTTTGGTTGGAAATGAAGCTCAGGTTTTAAGTTTAAATGAACATCATTTTATAAAAGCTGAGTGTCCAGATTTACTGACATGGATTTAAAAATAAGGATAAAAGCATGGCAAAGACAATTTTAATTACAGGTGCAAGTTCTGGATTGGGCGCGGGTATGGCGCATGAATTTGCAGCCAAAGGTTATAACTTGGCGATTTGTGCACGCCGTTTAGACCGACTAGAGACTTTAAAAACTGAACTAGAAAATCAGTACGGTATTAAGGTCATTGCAAAAAGTCTGGACGTAACTAATTACGATCAGGTTTTTGAAGTATTTCGCGCCTTTAAACAAGAATTCGGCTATTTAGACCGAATTATTGTAAATGCGGGAGTCGGAAATGGCCGTCGTATTGGTAAAGGTAATTTTGAAATTAACAGAGCCACAGCTGAAACAAACTTTATTTCTGCCTTAGCGCAGTGTGAAGCAGCAGTTGAAATTTTTAGAGAGCAAAACGCTGGTCATTTGGTGGTGATGTCATCCATGAGTGCGATGCGCGGATTACCAAAACATTTATCGACTTATGCGGCAAGTAAAGCTGCGGTCGCTCACTTGGCGGAAGGTATTCGTGCTGAATTATTGGATACGCCAATTAAAGTCTCAACAATTTTCCCAGGTTACATCCGAACTGAAATGAATGAAGGTGCTAAACATTTACCTTTTGAAGTCGACGCAAAAACAGGATGTAAAGCTTTAGTCAAAGCTATCGAGAAACAACCTGTAAAAGCTTATGTACCGCAGTGGCCGTGGTTACCAATGAGTATTGCCATGAAGGTTTTACCATTAAAGTTGGTCAATAAATTAGGATAAAAAAATACCCCCTAAAGTTTAGGGGGTAATTTTTATTTAGAATTTTTTGGTGTAATTGACGAATAAACGATCTTCACCAAAGTCATTGCCGTGTTTAACGTTGTAATCAATGCGAATGTATTGCAGAGCCACGCCTTTTAAGAAGGGTTGCTGAAATGCATAGTTTAGAATAACGTTTGACTCGGTTTCATGGTTCTTTTCACCATTTGCTGCTTTAAAGTCATGGCCATAAACATATTTCACCATCGCGTTTAGGCCTGGAACGTAATCTTTAAAGTCGTAGCCGTACATGACATGGTAAGACTTTTCGTCTTCTTTAAAGAATCCAGTAGCGTTCCAGTTAATGAAATACGTCTCTGGTAAGAAGCCATCTGGTAGCGGGTAAGCCGACTCACCGATAATTTGCTGGTAACCCAAACCAAAGGTATGGCTTTTTACTTTAACTGTTTCAAGTAATCCAATGTTCTGCGCATCAATATCAAAGGTATTGCCATCATCTTTTGCATTAAAGTATTTAAACTTAGAGGTGAGGGCAAAAGTTGGCTGCTTCCACGTATGTTCAAGCCCAACATAATGTTTGTTATACAGATCTTCCAAATTGCCAAAATAATATTCGCCTTTTAAAGACGGCGTAAATTGATAGCGCAGGTCAATGTAGTTCAAACCATCAGATTCTTTGGTAATGCCGTTCGCTGTAAAAGAAAATTTTTTAAAATCTTCTTCATTACGTGGAGAGACTTTTTCCACTCGACCAATTTCTGCATAGAGCTGATCTGAAAGTTGAGACTTAAGATTGGTTCCCCAATAAGAGGCAAGTAATTGTCGGCTGGCATCCACAGCCGTTACAGGCAGGTCTAACCAGAGTTCACCGACACTTAAAAGGGTTTTGTCATAACCCAGCTTTAAAGTCGCGCCGTATTTTAGATAGTCTGAAGCCTGAGATTGCGTTTCTTTATTAAAAGGCAAAACTGTATCCGCAACATGTTTGTCTGAACTCAAGCGCACGGCGTATTGGACAGAAGCATCAGCCCCAATCGTGATTGGCTTGTCTGCAATGACTAACGGGGTGTCATGCATTTTCGATTTATAAAATAATGACGCTGCCTGAGACCAACTACCAGTATCTTTTAAGGCATCATTATCAAAATCACGGTTGATATAGGCATTCTTTAGCGTGAACTTCCATTCATCTTCGGACTGCTGATTTGGATTTGCAGCCCATGAGTTGCTGCACATCAATAATAAAGTGGCAACAGCCAAAGTGTGTGGTTTAAAACGGTGAAATAATTCCATAATCCATTTCCCAGATGTATGCCTGTCCTCGGCACTAAATAATTTCTAATATTCCGGTACTCTCTAAGCGTTTAGTTAGAGAGTACATTTTTGCAATTGGTGAGACCTATTAATTTAATTTTTCAAGCTTCATGCTTTCACTAAAGAATTTGCAGCCTTTAAAAAGTAGAATTAAAGCCAGTACACAAGACAAACCACCCACAATAGATAAAGAAGAACCCACCATTAATGGGCTACCAAAAACTTTATCTGTAATAATGGCTACCAGTGTTGTGCCAATACCGAGTCCAATTAAGTTACTCACCAAAAGGAAGAGGGCAGAAAGGCGTGCTCTAAACTGGTTTGGGGCTAACATTTGCAAAGCAGTTGCTGAAATCACTAGAGGGAAAGATGCAAAGAACATTGCAGGGATCAGTAAGCTAACTGAAAGCCAAAGCTGATCTGTTTGGGTAAAAAATGCAATTGGAATAAGCAGGCCAACAATACCAATTACACCCGTGAACATCGGCGCATCTTGACGGCCTTTTTTGATAAACCAGTCATTTAGCCAGCCTGCACAAAATACGCCTAAGGTATTTGCAATTAACAGAATTGTGCCGAGCATGTAACCTGTGTCAGTCGGCGCGAGTTGAAACTTACGAATATAAAATGCAGGTGTCCAGCTAGTTAGGCTATAGAGTGCCATTGCATAAAAGGTAAAACCTAAATAATGACAAGCAAATGTTTTCGAATGTTTTTTAATAAACTGAAGACATTGTGTGAATTTAACTTGGTCAACTTGTCCATTTTGGTTGAGCTGTTGGCCTTTACGTGCAGGATCTTTAACGGTCAAAATAAACAGCAAACCAATAATGATGCCGGGTAAACCCACCACTAAAAAGGCAATTTGCCATGCTTTAAGGGCCCCTAATAATGGAACTTCAATGAGTGTCACGCCTTTAAGCAGGTTAATCACATAACCGCCAACTAAGAAGGCAATACCTCCACCTAAAAAAGCACCAATTGAATAGATCCCGACAGCACGCCCCAGTTTGTCCTTACTAAACATGTCGCTAAACATTGAATAAGCCGCTGGAGATAAAGCCGCTTCACCGACACCTACCGCCATACGGCTTAAGAACAGTTGAATAAAGTTTTTACTTAAACCGCAAGTTGCTGTTGCCAGACTCCAAACAATAATCCCGATTGAAATTAATTTTGGTCGTGAAAAACGGTCAGCAATATAGGCTAAGGGTAAACCCATAACCGCATAAAACAGTGAGAAGGCGAGGCCATGTAATAAGCTAAATTGTGTATCTGAAAGTTGGAGATCTGCTTTGATGGGTTCAATCATCAGCGCCAGAATTTGGCGGTCAATAAATGAAAATATATATGCCAACATACAAAGTATGACCACATACCATGCATATGCATTGCTTTTCTTCTGTGTCCTTTCAACAGCGATATTACTTTGGTTCATACACTTAATCCTTATGTATAAAACGCTTAAAGAAATTGATATCTAACTTTTATTATTCCTCTAAAATTTTCGATATTTCCCCCTTTAGATAAGAATAATAAATAGGCTAGAAATGAGTAATTTGGTCTCGTACAGACCGGAAGAGTGCGTCTAAACCCAATTAGGAGTTAATGGGATTTTTAAGATCATGGAATTATTATTTTCTTTTTATATGTAAAATTCCATTACTTATTGAGTATGTTAGAATACCTAAAAAGTATGTTAAGTAATTATATATAGATAAATTTATGGTATAAGGGTTTGATTTTATTAATTTTTATTGTTTTAACGAAAGAGCAGCTAAAGAAAAGGAAATTTTTAACTGCTCTAAGAGAGCTAATTTATCATGATAAGAAATATTTAGCTGGATGGCATCAGGTCAAATAATTTTTTTAACTGGGTATTTAAATTATGTAGCTCGTCTTCTGAAAAAGCATTCAGAATGCCTGCCAAGGTAACCACACTAATTTGATTAATCTGTTCAACCAACTCAATACCTTTGGCCGTTAATTTCACCATCGAGATCCGTTCATCAGAAGTAGAAGAGTAGACCTCGACAATTCCATCTTCTACCAAGCGATATACAGCTTTTGTTGCCGTCGTTAACTTTAAAGTAGAAAGATTGGCAATGTCGGTAATACTGGCTTCCCCAAGGGCATTAGTGCTTAAAATAATTTTACGGCGTGTATTATCAATACCTAGTTTTTTTATTGATTTTTCAATCAGTTGTGAATACTTTCCATTCACTTGGGAAACCCAAAAAAAAGGAAAATTTTGAATACTCGACGGTTCTTTATTAGGAAGAAATTGTTCTAAATGATCAAGCATAGCTAAGCAATAACTTAGTGAAAAAAGGGTAATCCTATTATAAATAAAATTTTGCATATTTCCTTAAGAACAAATTATAAAAAATACTTGACAATTCCAGTAAATTTTCCGATATTTTAATTAATCAATAAAAATACATGGAAAAGTGAATGAATATTGTTAGCCAAAGCGTGCACAAAGGAAGTGGTAAGCTCAAGGTCATGGTCAAGGACACAATTGATATTCAAGGCCTAAAAACCATTGCTGGCAGTCGAGCTTTATTAAATGTTGAACCTGCTCAAGATGATGCCGAGGTTGTTAAAAACATTCTAAAAGCAGATTGTGAAATTATTGCGAAAACAAATTTGCACGAATTGGCTTTTGGTATTACAGGCATTAATCACGCTTTTGGTACACCCATCAATCCTAAATATCCTGAACTTATCCCAGGCGGATCTTCAAGTGGTTCGGCTGCGGCAGTTGCTGCTAAACAAGCTGACTTTACTCTAGGCACAGACACTGGTGGCTCTATTCGTATGCCTGCTGCGTGCTGCGGAGTTTTTGGTTTAAAACCGACTTTTGGTCGCGTGAGCAGAAAAGGTGTATATCCGCCGTCAAGTTCTTTAGATTGCGTTGGCCCTTTTGCAAATTCAGTCGAGATGATTGAAAAGGCCATGCAAATTATTGATCCAACTTTTAAACCTACTGAATTTACTAGTGCACCAAAAATTGCTGTTTTAGATGTAAAAGCAGATGAGATTATTTGGAACTGTATTTATCAGGCACTTCAAAAAGCGAATTTAGAGACCGTTTTAGAAAAAGTTGAACATTTTGAAGCGGCTTATGATGCAGGCATGCAAATTATTAATTATGAAAATTGGCAAGCTTTTGGTGAATTAACTCAAACGGGTTTAATTGGTTCTGATGTAAATAGTCGTTTATTAAAAGCGGCACACACCACTTTAGAGCAAGTAAAACAAGCAGAAGTTGTGAGAGCGCAGCTGACCCAAGAACTCGATGCTTTATTAGAAAAATATGATGCATTGGTTCTACCGACACTTCCGCAAATTCCACCGAGAGTTTCTGAAGCTGAAAACACGGTCGCTTTTTTGAATCTTACAGCTTTAGTTCGACCATTTAATTTATCAGGTCATCCAGCCATTTCAGTGCCACTTGAAACCAGTGAAGGTTTACCAGTGGGCTTACAGATCGTATCGAAGCATCAAAAAGATGAGCAATTATGTGCTATAGCTAAATTTTGTGTTGATGCAATGCAATAAATTACAAGGAGTTAGATGATGAATAAGTTGTCTAAAATGGAGTTTGCTTCTCAAGACAAAGCAGTTGACTTAGACGCTTTGTGTCAAGAAATTCGTGAGCGTGCCTGTACAGGTGAATTTGATAATCAAGCGTATGTGAGCCAAGACATTATCGAAAAGCTTAAGCAAATCGGTGTTTACCGTGCCTTGGTGCCTAAACGTTTTGGTGGTGAAGAGTGGTCTCCACGGCAGTTTTGCGAGTTAATCGAAACTTTATCTAAAGCTGATGGTTCAGTCGGTTGGGTGGCAAGTTTCGGTATGAGCCCTGCGTATTTAGGAAGTTTGCCTGAGGAAACACTTAAAGAGTTATACCAAAACGGGCCAGATGTCGTATTTGCCGGAGGTATTTTTCCACCCCAACCTGCTGAAATTACCGATGAAGGTGTCGTAGTTCGTGGACGTTGGAAATTCTCAAGCGGCTGTATGGGAGCCGATATTGTTGGCGTGGGAATTTCACCGCTAAAAAATAATGAAATGCAGGGCTTGCCACGCATGGCAGTGATGCCTGCGAAAAAAGCCAAAATTGAAATGACTTGGGACACCGTTGGCCTAAAAGGCACGGGAAGCCATGATTTAGTGGTCGAAGATGTATTGGTTGAAAAGAAATGGACCTTTGTACGTGGTGAACCTTCAAAACTAAGCGAACCATTTTTTAAATATCCGTCACTGTCTTTAGCGACTCAAGTATTAACCGTGGTGGGTATTGGGGTTGCCGCTGCTGCATTAGAAGAGTTTGAAAAATTAGCCCCGGGTAAAGCATCCATTACAGGTGGGTCAGAAATTGCCAACCGCCCAGTGACTCAATATGAGTTTGCTCAGGCAGATGCAGAATTTCAGGCTGCAAAATCTTGGTTTTATCAAACCATGGATATTGTCTGGAATGAAATTATTGCTGGTCGTGAAGCAACTGCTGAACAAATTAGCGATATGCGTCTGGCATGTACCCATGCAGCGCGAGTTTGCGCCAAAGTGACCCGAAAAATGCAAATGCTCGCAGGCATGACAGCAATTTATACCAACAATCCATTTAGCCGTTTTGTGAATGACACCAACGTGGTGACTCAGCATGCTTTTATGGGTGATGCAACTTTACAAAATGCAGGCTCAATCAGTTTCGGGTTAAAACCAACCCCAGGTTATTTATAAGTTTAATTTTTAAAAGGATATTGAGATGGAAGCTAAAAAATCATTACGCGTTTTGTTCTGCATGGGTATTAACCAAAACTTTTTTGATGCAGAACCTGCTGAAGCGAAAGCAGTTTGGGCTGCGTTTGGTGAAATGTGGAATGGCATTCATGACTTACCGGGCGTGCATGTTTTTGGAAATCTTGATGATGACCAAAGCATGGTTGGCCCAAGTGCAGGTTGGCCTTGGACAACCTACTTGCTTGCAGATGTTCCGGATATTGAAACAGTACACGCGGCTTGTAATTTGTTTAGAACGACGGTGGTGGGTGAAGGGCCATACAAACTTTGGAAATATTGCAAAGTTGAAGCTCGTGTTGGGCGCGAATTGATTATCCAACGTTAAGGCGATGGCAATGAATGACAAAGTGAATTTTGCAGAAATCATAGAGCGGCTAGAACAGTTAGAAGCGCACAATGCCATTCGTAATTGTTTGAACCGTTATATGGAAATCTGCGACGAGCTCAATGCAAATACAGATCTTGACGAGTTGATGAATCTTTTTGATCGAGACTGTATTTGGGAAGGTATTGGCGAGAAATATGCCAAATCCTTTGGCCGTTATGATTCTTGGCAGTCGATTTACGACATGTTTAAAAGCTATACCCAAAAAGAATCTCACTTTGTTATGAATGCACATTTTGTAAATTCAGAACAAATTTATGTAAATCAAAATGATGCATATGCTTCATGGTTGATGTTACAAACTTCAACGTTTAAAGATGGCTGTAGTCACTTAAATGCAGCAAAGCTCAACGTGAAGTTTCAAAAGCAAGCAGATGGAACATGGAAAATTAAACATTTCCAAACACAGAATATTTTCAGTCGTCCCGTATCTCATTGGCACAGTGAAGCTGAATTGCCAGTACCTTTCCAGGAATGACCCAGGACATATTTAAAAGGACTATTGATATGAACAGTATTATCCCGACGCATAACATTGGCACTGATTACGATACTTTGGTTCAAAGTGACCGTGCCCATACTTCTCTTTATAAAGATGAACGCATTTTTGATGAAGAAATGGAAAAAATCTTTTATAGCACTTGGGTGTGGGTTGCACATGCGAGTGAAATTCCGGAAGGCGGAAGCTATAAAACCATTAATATCGGTAAACAGCCTGTGGTTGTGGTGCGTGACCGTAAAAAGAAAGTCCATGTACTTTTAAACCGTTGCCGTCACCGTGCAGCAACCGTATGCGAACATAAAAAAGGAAAAACTAATAGTTTTGTATGTCCGTACCACGGTTGGAGTTATGCACTTGATGGCAGTTTGCGTGGTGTGCCATCTCCGGAAAGCTATGGTGATTGTTTAGATAAGTCAGAGTTACCGCTGGTGAGTCTACGGGTAGAAGAATATAACGGCATGATCTTCGCTTCATTTAAAGAAGACATTCAACCGCTTGAAGAGTTCCTTGGACCTGCAAAAAAATGGATTGACCTGTTTATGAAACAAGGTGCAGGTTATCCAATTAAAGTGTTAGGTGAACACCGTTTCCGTTTCCCGGGTAACTGGAAAATCCAGCTTGAAAATACCACCGATGCATATCACTTCCCGTTGGTACATAAGTCATTCTTAAGTTCTGTAGATGAAAAAACAGAAGAACTCTTTAACTTTGAAAACCAACCGGGCTTTGTTGAAGACTTAGGAAATGGTCACAGTGTGATGGTAATGATTCCTGAACTGGTCGATTTAGAAGAAGACTTAATGGAGCGACCAATTCAAGAGCGTTTCGAAGACTTGGCTCAAGCCTTGCGCGACGAGGGCCATGAAGAGTTAGAAGTACGCCGTATCGTTCGTGCAGTTGGTGGTTCTGGCTTTAACTTAAATTTATTCCCGAATATTGCATGCTCAATGGCGTTCTTCCGTGTGTTACAGCCAATTTCAGTTGCTGAAACAGAAATTCATCACTCGGTGATTACGATGGATGGCGGTCCACAAATTGCCAATCAATATCGCTTACGTTTGCATGAACATTTCCAAGGTCCATTTGGTTTTGGTACGCCAGATGACTCTGAAGCTTGGGAACGCGTACAACACGGTGCCAATGCGGGTAATGATTTATGGATCATGTTGAATCGTGGTTTACCGGGCGAAGTCAAAACCGAAGATGGCTTAAAAAGTGATGTCAGTGCTGAAACAGGTATGCGCGCAGCATACCAGCAGTGGAAAAAGATGATGACGGCTTAAGGAGAGAGCAATGAATATGAATCTGCAATTATTAAATGAAGTCACTGCTTTCATCTGGGCTGAAGCAGATATGTTAGACCACAGCGAGTACCGTGAATGGCTCAATTTATGGAATGAAAAGGGTGTTTATATCATTCCGATTGACCCGAACCTTACTGACTACGAAAACAACTTAAATTATGCCTATGACGATAATCATATGCGTACTTTACGTGTACAGCGTCTTGAAAATGGTGAGGCAATTTCTACGGCACCAAAGGCGAATACGGTACGAAGTATTTCGCGAGTACGAGTCATTCAAGACCAAGATGATGAAATCGTTTTACGCTGTGCTCAAAACTTACGTGAATTCCGTAAAGAAAACCTCAAGCATTACACCGCAGATATTACTTACCATCTAACTCGTGATGCCAATACTGGTTTCAAGATTAACCGTAAAATCATTAATTTGGTTAACTCAACCGATACCTTAGCTGGTATTAGCTACATTCTTTAGGAGCGGTAACATGAAACAGGTTGTTTTAGTGACAGGTGCTGCTTCTGGACTCGGTAATGTCATTGCTGAATATTTTGCGAGCCAAGGCCATCAAGTGATTTTGTCGGCAAGTACGCTTGAAAAAGCCGAAAATGCCAAGGCACAAAGTCAATATGCACAAAATATGTTTCCCTTGAAATTAGATATTTCAGTTGAGGCAGATTTTCATGCAGCGGTGCAATGGATTGAAGAGAAATTTTCTAAACTTGATGTGTTGATTAACAATGCCACCGTCACCAAAGCAACGCCAGTATTAGAAATTACCGCAGCCGATTTTGATTGGGTGACCCAAGTCAACCAACGCGGCACCTTTCAGGCTTGCCAAATTATTGGCCAATATATGGCTAAAAAAGGCTATGGACGCATCATCAATATGGCGTCGTTAGCAGGACAAAACGGTGGTACTGCAACAGGTGCACACTATGCGGCAACCAAAGGCGCGATTGTGACGTTAACCAAAATTTTTGCCAAAGAGTTTGCGGCAAAAGGGGTAACGGTCAATGCGGTTGCACCGGGACCAATGGAATCTCCAATCGTTCATAGCGTGGTGCCAGACGAAAAAATGGAACAGTTCATCCAAAATATTCCAGTTAAAGCCTTAGGAAGTATGCACTTTATTGCTGAAACTTGTGGGTTGCTTGCGAGTCCAAATGCGGGGTTTGTGACTGGTGCAACATGGGATATTAACGGTGGTTTATTCATGCGTTAAGCCAATAGGCTACGCATGAAAAGGGAGTTGAATCATGACTACACTTTATGATGTTGTCGTTAAAAATCGCCATGTGGAAGGTGGAAATATTGCAGTCATGGAATTTGAATCTGCAACTTCTGCAACATTGCCAAAAGTTGAAGCGGGTGCGCATATTGATGTGCACTTACCAAATGGTATGGTGCGCCAATATTCGCTTTGCCAAAATCCAAATGACGAAGGAAAGTTTCGCCTTGGAATCTTACGTGACCCTGAATCACGTGGCGGCTCGATTTCTGCATTTGATGAAATTAAAGATGGCATGCAAATTCAGGTCAGTGAGCCGAAAAACTTATTCCCACTTTTAAAAGCCAAACACAGTGTCTTGATTGGCGGTGGAATCGGGATTACGCCGTTAATAACGATGGCATATCAACTTGCACATGAAGGTGCATCATTTGAGCTTCATTACTGTGGTGCTAGCCCAGAAAACTGTGCTTTTGTTGATGAAATTAAAAATGGTGAGTTAGCAAAATATACAACCTTCCATTTTAAGTCCGAAGGTGCAAGCCACCGAGCATTTTTTGAATCTGCTATTAAAGATATTGACTCGGAAAGCCATATTTACACCTGTGGTCCAGTCGGTTTTATGGATTGGGTGATTAACCTCGCCACAACTCACGATTTTCCTGAGCAGCAAATCCACAAAGAATATTTCCAAGTTGAAACTGATACTTCTGGAGATTCATTTGAGGTGGTGGCTGAGCGTAGCGGAAAAATCATTATGGTTGAAGCTGGCGAAACCATTTTGCAGGCTTTGGCTAAAGAAGGCATCGATATTGAAATGTCTTGTGAACAAGGCGTATGCGGAACCTGCATGTGCGATGTGATTGAAGGCGAACCTGATCATCGCGATGTTTATTTTACTGACGAAGAAAAAGCCAGCAATGAACAAATATTGGTGTGCTGTTCGCGCTCTAAAACACCGAGACTAGTTTTAGATATCTAATGCTCTCGCGATTTATATGGATGTAAGAGAAGGTTTAGGAGAAAGATGATGAATGTATTACAACAAATAAATGAGTTTACGGTCGATCCACTACAGTTCCGACGAGCATTAGGAAATTTTGCAACAGGCGTTACCATTGTTACTGCACAAAATGCACAAGGTGAAAAAGTAGGAGTCACTGCAAATAGTTTTAACTCGGTGTCACTCGATCCACCACTTATTTTGTGGAGCATTGATAAAAAGTCTTCAAGCTTTTCAGTGTTTGAAGAAGCGACACATTTTGCAGTCAATATTTTATCGGGTACGCAAATTGAGCTGTCTAATAAGTTTTCGAGACGCAATATTGATAAATTTGCAGACACCAATTTTCAACTTGGTGCAGGAAGCGCACCAATCTTAGAAAATTGTTCTGCTGTGTTTGAGTGCGAACGTTATCAAGTGATTGAAGGTGGTGACCACTGGATTATTGTTGGTAAAGTGGTTCGTTTCCATGATCAAGGCCGAAGCCCACTGGTCTACCATCAAGGCGCATATTCTTGTGTCATGCCGCATCCGAGCCTTCAAGTTAAGCAAACTGAACAGAGCGGCGTAGACCAAACACATTATGGGCACTTATATAATAATGTTTGCTATTTGATGAGTCGTGCTTTTAAAGCTTATCAAACCGATTATATTCCTAAGCAAATGGCTTCTGGTTTCCGTACCAGTGAATCACGTCTTTTACTGGTTTTAGCCAGTGGTACTGCTTCAAGTAAGGAAGATTTACCGCGTGATATTGCTATGCCAATGCAGGAAGTTGAAAGATCAGCTGAAATTCTAAAATTTGAAGGATTATTGGTTGATCACGATAATTTGTATGCACTGACTGAAAAAGGTAAACAAACAGCGCAGTATTTGTTTGATATTGCCGACAGCCACCAAAATGAGGTGTTTAAAAAGTATTCTGAGGAGCAAAAGGATATTTTTATTACCATGCTGCGAGATTTTGCAGGAGTAGCATAAGTCCCATTAAGCTGATAAATTAAATTGATTTATCAGCTTCTTTACATCTAGCTGACTATCAGCAAAACAATTCCAAGGATAAGGAATTTTGGCACACAATTTGTTTATCAATAAAACAAGATTGCAAATAAGCCAAGACAGTGCACCACCACAAACGAAAAATTTTGAGTGGTGGCACATGTATAGAGAGGTAAGGGATGAACCAATATGTAAGCGATGCATTACTCACATGGACGCACCATATTAAAAGTGTGTGCGGCAATTTTGAAACCGATTTTGACGGAACCCGTAATTTATTCATTGGTGAGGTCCAGTGCTTTTTATTGGGTGACACCGAAATAGCTTTTATTAAAAACAATGCCAATAAAATTGTCCGAAAAGCCGATGAAATTGATCGAGTGAATAATCGTTTTTGTTTTTTGATTTTGCAGTATTCGGGAAAAATGCTGCTCGAATATAAAAATGAAACCTTAAGCCTAAATGAAGGCGATATTGTCTTGGTCGACCCAGTCGAAACAATTTCGATGTACCCGCAAGGTTTGGTGAGCCAGATTTCAGTCCATCTGTCGCGTGAAAAATTACTTAAAGAAAATATTAGTACCGAATATTTTGGAAAACTGAGTACGCAAAATATGAGTGGTTTTTTGCTCAAGAATATTTTGAAAAATATGTCTGCTGAAAACATCAAACTTTGGTATGCAACTGAAGATGGTAACGCTTTTGAAGATGCGCTAATTGCCTTAATCAAACCCACAATTAATTATAAAAATATTAATAGTTCCAATAACCTGATGGAAAAAGCCGAGCGTTTTATTATTGAGAACTTAGCAAAACCAGATTTAACCCCTAAATTAATTGCAGAGCATATTGGGGTATCACTACGACATCTCTACCGTTTATTCCTTCAAGAAAATTTATCTATTAACAAATACATACAGCTCAAACGCCTAGAAAAAGTCAAAGCGGATTTGCTTGATAAAAAGAATAAACAAAGCTCAATTACCCAAATTGCCTTGAAATGGGGTTTTTGGGATGGGGCGCATTTCTCAAAGATCTTTAAAAAGACTTATGGTATCTCTCCTAAAGAATTTAGAGAGGGTATGCCGGTTTAAATCTTTCATCTCTCAATGTCATTTTTAGACAAATTCGACGTCATTCTTGAACAAGCTAGCCCTATGTAACTGTGTTGAAATTAAATTCATTAGAGCAGGTTAGATAAGCTTAATAACCATAAAACTATTAAGTTAGTCTAATGAATTTCACTCACAGGAAGTGCATTTTAACTGTCTGATTCAGATAGTTCAGGGATAGATGAAAAGGATGAAACCAATGCGTAAACAACGATTATTGAATGACATACAAAAAATACTGGCACTTAACTTATCAATCGCTGCAAGCTTTTGGGGACTCAATACTCAAGCGTTTGCTCATGGTGGAAAGGCCGAAATGGTCTCACTTTATCAAAACATGAGTGAGCAAGGTGCTAAAGTTGTCAAAGATGATTTTACTAATACTTATATGATTACCAAAGGCTCTATGGTGGTTCGAGCTAAACCTAATTCAGATCAGGTTTTGGTGAACGGCAAACCTTTCAAGCTCAGTGTGCCTTTATTAATTAAGGATGGTAAGCCTGTTATTGGAAAAGATTTTTTTAATGAAGTATTTCAGTCTGGGGTAGATCAAACTTTTAAAATTGAAAATACGTTTCACCCGCTCAATAGCCTAAACTCTGACGAAATTAAAAAGACATTTGATGTGATTAACCGCTCGAAATACGCCTATAAAAATATGCGTTTTGCCGAGTTAAAGCTTAAAGAGCCTGAAAAAGCCAAGGTCTGGGATTACTTTATTAATCACAAAGAATTTAAAGAAGATCGTATTGCCTCATTTATTTTGTTAAAGGGGAGTCACGCGATTGAAGGTGAAGTTAACCTTAACACTCAACAAGTCACAAAATGGAATGTACTTAAAGACACTCATGGAATGGTGTTGCTCGATAATTTTGAAGCCGTACAGCGTGTAATTGAGACAAGTAAAGAATATCAGGAGGCTTTACGGAAACGCGGCATTACTGATGTGAAGAAAGTGATTGCTACACCGCTAACTGTTGGATATTTTGGCGGTAAAGATGGTCTGGATAAACAACTCAATATATTAAAAGTCGTCGCTTACCTGGATGTTGGCGATGGTAATTATTGGGCACATCCTATTGAAAATTTAGTTGCTGTAGTCGATTTAGATAAAGAAAAAATTATTAAGATTGAAGAAGGTGCGATCATTCCTGTGCCGATGGCAAATCGACCTTATATGTCGAATAAGCCCGTAGCAAGTAAGCTAAAACCACTCAATATTACTGAACCTGAGGGCAAAAACTTTAGCATTACAGGTCAAACCATACATTGGGGGAATTGGTGTTTGCATGTGGCCTTAGACTCTCGTGTTGGCTTACAACTTTCAACAGTGACCTATAAAGATAAAGGCGTGAAGCGGAAAGTCATGTATGAAGGGAACTTGGGTGGAATGGTAGTTCCATATGGTGACCCTGATATTGGATGGTACTTCAAATCTTATTTGGACTCTGGCGAATATGGTATGGGAACACTTACCTCATCTATTCTTCCGGGAACTGATGCACCCGACAACGCTGTTTTACTTGATGCTGTGATTGCAGACTATAAAGGCCAGCCACAAGTGATTCCAAATGCGATTGCTGTGTTTGAACGTTATGCTGGGCCTGAATATAAACATCATGAAATTTTTGGTAACCAAGATGCGAGTGAAGCACGCCGTGAACTTGTCATTCGCTGGATTAGTACGGTTGGAAACTACGATTATATGTTTGACTGGGTATTTGCCCAAAATGGTGTAATTGGAATTAATGCGGGTGCAACGGGTATTGAGGCGGTTAAAGGCGTTAAATCACGCACTATGCATGACAGTACAGCTAAAGAAGACACCAAATATGGAACTTTAATTGACCATAATATTGTCGGTACAACGCATCAGCACATCTATAACTTCCGTTTAGACATGGATGTAGATGGGGAAAACAACAGCTTTATGCATATGGACCCTGTGGTGAAAGCCAATGACAAAGGTGGTGTTCGTACAAGCTCAATGCAAATTGACAGTAAAGTCATTACGAATGAGCAAAATGCAGCTGAAAAATTTGATCCATCCACCATTCGTTTACTCACGAATTTCAACAAGGAAAATAAATTAGGTAATCCAGTTTCTTACCAATTGATTCCGTTTGCAGGTGGAACACACCCTGTGGCAAAAGGAGCCAATTTCTCTAAAGATGAATGGTTATTTAAACGTTTGAACTTTATGGATAAGCAAATTTGGGTGACTCAGTACAATCCAGACGAACGCTATCCTGAAGGGAAATATTCAAATCGTTCGACTCATGACACAGGGTTAGGACAGTTCATTGGTAACAACGAAAATATTGAAAATAAAGACCTCGTGGTGTGGATGACAACAGGCACAACCCATGTGGCACGTGCTGAAGAGTGGCCAATCATGCCAACAGAATGGGTGAATACACTCATCAAACCTTGGAACTTCTTTGACAGCACCCCGACTTTAAACTTGGGTGAAGAAGAGCAAAACACTCAGCACGACCATCACTAAACGGGTGCATGATCTAGAGTGGGTAACGAATCGATTACCCACACTTGAGCACGGTTAGGCCGTTCGCAAAAAAGGAATTTCTCAATGAAAAATTTATTTTCTCAGGTTGTGAGAGGGACTCTCTTTGTCTCATTTTTTTCAACTGTGCATGCTGGTGAGCTTGAAATTAAGCCAACTTTTGAAGCAACTTTTGGGGCTTTTAGTAGCGGTAAAAGCTATAACGGCGAAAACCTAGATGATGAAATAGTCAATTGGCAAGAAGGTCATCTTAAATATGGTGCGAAGGGAAACTACACCTTTAAAAACAATCAGCTCTATGCAAGCTTGAGCGGTATTAGCTCGGCAACATTTGGTGATGGTGACGCAGGCCAAAATAGTAATGGCAAAGAACGTAAAACAGATGTGAATGAATGGATCATTGGTTTTAAAGACGGTACCAATAAAGATGAGTTGATGACTTATGATTTAAGTATTGGTCGACAAAATATCATGATTGGTGATGGGTTCTTTATTGCGGGTGATGCGTTAAACCTAGGAAAAGTGCCTGCGGACGGCACACTAGATCGGGGCGGAGCATATTATCTGGCAGCTCGTCGAAGCTTTGATTTTACAAGTTTGCTTCAATACAAACCGCAAGAGAATACAACGCTAAAGCTGGCTTATTTAAAATCGGACAATAAAGCACAATTTTCCCCAGAACTCTTTGTGACTGATCTGATGTATCAGCTTAAAAATAAGGGCGTTGGGTTTACCTATTTAAATGTATTGGATCTTGAAGATGCTGAACACGTTTCAGGGCGCGAAGATCTTAAAAATTATGCTTTACGTTTAAATTATCAACCTTTATCAGAGCTACAAGTTAAAACTGAGTTTGTAGTTCAAGATAAAAAAGATAGCCACGAAAATGCTGGCTACTTAGCGCTGAACTATAACTTTTTATCTTCAAAATATACACCCTCATTAGGCTACCGTTTTAGCCATTTTTCAGACCAATATGACACTATGTTTTATGGAAATATCGTCGGCTTTGGTACATGGTTTCAGGGCGAAGTTGCCGGAAATTATGCTGGTCCATTCAATAAAAATGCCGATATTCATCAAGTTTCTTACATGATGAACTTGAAAGAAAATTTTATGCTGGGTGCTTTGGCCTATAAGTTCAAAACAGTAAATAAGTCTTTAACTAATGTAGATGGACATGAGTTAGATGTCTTTTCGGTTTGGTCGGTTAATAAAAAATTCAACATTATTCCTTTAGTGGGACTCTATAAACCGCAACACGATATCCATAGTGGTGGTACTCAAAACTACGATGACAAGACCAATGTGTATGCGCAGTTAATTTTGCAATACATCTATTAATAAATCCTTTTAAATGAATTGAGAGAAATAAAAATGAGTGAAGTTCAGATTTTAGAAAGCGTACAGCAATTTATGGCGCGTCAACATGGACATTTTATTGATGGAAAATTAGTTGCTGCCGAGCTTTTAGATAAAGTGGATATTGTGAATCCATCGACTGAAGAAGTGGTTGCTCAAATTAGTATTGGTAGTCAACAAGATGTAGATAGTGCGGTAAAAAGTGCTGAACATGCTTTTCAAAATGCTTGGGCTGAAACAACGCCGTATGAGCGTGGTGTTAAACTGAATAAGCTAGCAGACTTAATTGAGCAATATGGTGAAGAACTTGCACAGCTTGAAACTTTGTCTACCGGAAAACTTATCAATATTTCCCGTCATCTTGAGGTCGCACAATCCGTTATTTTCTTAAGATATTTTGCGGGTTGGGCAACTAAAATTAATGGTCAAACCATGCAACCGTCTATTCCTTCTATGCAAGGTGAAAAATATACAGCCTTTACTTTAAGACAGCCTATTGGCGTGGTTGCAGGGATTGTGCCTTGGAATTTTTCACTGATGATTGGTGTTTGGAAAATTGGTTCAGCTTTAACCACTGGTTGTACGATTGTGCTTAAACCAAGTGAGTTTGCCAGCTTATCTTTATTACGCTTAGCTGAACTTGCCATTGAGGCAGGTATTCCAGTGGGTGTAATTAATGTGGTTACGGGTAAGGGGGAGACAGGACAATATTTAATTGAGTCGCCGCTCGTTAAGAAAGTCTCGTTTACAGGTTCAGTACCAACAGGTATTGCGATTGGTAAACTTGCGATGAGCAGTGATTTAACCCGTGTCAGTCTAGAGTTGGGTGGTAAAAATGCCATAGCTGTTTTGGCTGATGCAAATATTGATGAGATTTTACCAACTTTGTTGCAAGCAACTTTTGTACATCAAGGCCAAGTTTGTGCATCACCAGAGCGTTTTTTTGTACATCACACAAAACATGATGAACTAGTTGATAAACTCTCTAAGGCACTTTCTAATTTAAAAATTGGATCGGCTATGGATGAAGGAAGTATGTTTGGTCCACTCTCTAATCAGCCACATTTTAATAAAGTAAAACATTATTTAGATATGGCTAAAGCCAACAACCAGATTATTGCAGGGGGGGAGGCTTTAGATCAGACCGGATATTTTGTACAGCCGACTTTAATTTCCTTTAAAAATACCGATGATCCTTTATTTTCAGAAGAAACCTTTGGTCCAGTGGTCGGGGTAATGCCATTCGAAACTGATGAAGAGCTCATTCAACTGATGAACCAGTCGCGCTTTGGTTTAACGGCAAGTATTTGGACAAATGATTTGTCTAAAGCTTTGCGTTTAATTCCTAAGATTGAAGCAGGCACCTTATGGGTGAATATGCATACGTTCTTAGATCCCTCAGTTCCATTTGGTGGGGTGAAAGCTTCAGGTATTGGCAGAGAGTTTTCAGATGCATTTATTGAAGATTACACCGAATTAAAATCGGTCATGATTCGGTATTAAATTCAAAGATTCTACGAGATATAAAAAATGGCCGTTATAGGCCATTTTTTGAATCATTAAATTAACCTAATAAAAAATCCTTTAGGATTTTATTAAAAGCTTCTGGTTGCTCGACATTGGAAATATGAGAGGCATCTATTTCTGCAATTTGTGATTGCGGAATATGTTGCTGCATAAACTCGCCATCTGCAACTGTCGTTACAGGGTCTTGAGTTCCAGCAACCACCAATACAGGAATTTTGATATCTTTTAATTGCTCACGGACATCCGCTTTAGCCAAAGCCTCACAACAATTGGCATAACCCATTGCGCTGCCAGCACTTAAGTCGTTACACAGGTTGTTGACAATAGAAGGATGACTTTGGATAAAGGGATCTGTAAACCATCGCGAAGTAGCTGTAGCGGCGATTGGTTGTAAACCTTGCTCACTTACTAATTTTGCACGGTCAAGCCATGCCTGTTCTTGTCCAATTTTAGCGGCAGTATTTGCCACAATTACATGACTAAAACGGTCAGGGTAGTGAATCGCAAGCCATTGGCCCGTTAAACCACCCATAGAAATTCCACAAAAAGCAGCTTTACTAATATTCAGATGATCCAGTAAACGGACAACATCTTCACCTAATTGCTCTACAGTGTATGGACCATTAGGTGTAGAAGATGAACCGTGACCACGTGTGTCATAGCAGATCACAAAAAACTGATTCTTTAATTCATTAAACTGTTTTTGCCACATACCATAATTGGTGCCCAAAGAATTGGAAAACACCAGAGCAGGGGAAGATGGCTCACCAAAAGTTTGATAGTTAATTTGTGCATCGGCAGATTGAAAAGATGGCATTTGTTTCTCCTTAAAGTGCTTCAACACGTTCAATAATCAATGCGATGCCTTGGCCCACCCCAATACACATTGAACACAAAGCATAACGACCCCCTGTTTGCTCAAGCTGGTTTAAGGCTGTAGTGACTAAGCGTGCACCTGATGCACCGAGTGGGTGGCCTAAAGCAATGGCACCACCATTTGGATTCACCTTGTCAGAATCATCTGGCAAACCTAAATCACGGGTCACGGCCAAAGCCTGAGCAGCAAAAGCTTCATTCAGCTCAATTACATCCATCTGATCTAAAGTCAGATTGGCTTGTTTTAGTAATTTTTTAATCGCTGGTGCCGGAGCAAAACCCATAATGCGTGGTTCTACACCGACTGCTGTCGAAGCAATGATCTTGGCACGTGGTTTGAGGTTATAAGCCTGAACTGCTTCATCAGATGCAATCAGCAGAGCGGCTGCACCATCGTTAATGCCTGAAGCATTTCCTGCAGTCACAGAACCATCTGCTTTAACCACAGATTTAAGTTTGCTTAAACCTTCAAGGGTGGTTGATGCACGTGGATGT
>NZ_JAVQNP010000018.1:0-36772 GCF_031798995.1 Acinetobacter sp. V104_13
TGTTGCTGATGGTGTTGGTGTTGGTGTTGGTGTTGGTGTTGGTGTTGGTGTTGGTGTCGGTGTCGGTGTCGGTGTCGGTGTCGGTGTCGGTGTCGGTGTCGGTGTCGGTTCCGAATCGTTATCATCAGATCCGCACCCACTTAAAGCTATAAAAATCAAAGCAATGCTGCTTCCTTTTAGTATGTTATTCATCACATGAACCCTTTTTCTATTAAAAAATGTGAAAATTTAACATTTTTAAAATAGATCAATTATAATGCAGTTGTAAAGATCAAATTTGAAAAAAGGTTCAACATGGCAGCTTATAATCAAATTGAAATATTCGAACAAAGCCAAAAATGGTTTGACCAGTTGCCATTAGAGTGGAAAAACTGGCTTGAAGAAAACTTAGAAAAAGGGTGTGGAGTTGAACAATTAGTCGATGTATTAAAAGCAAATGGATTTGAACCAAAGTTTGAAATGAATGATTTGAAATTTCAGACTTTATTGGATCATGATCAAGAGTGGATAATTGAACAAGTTTTAAATGAGGTAACGTCTTCGGAAATTATAAAAATATTAATAGAGCAGGGGCATGATGGTTTAAAAGTAAAAGAATATTTAAATAATTTAGAAAATAATAAGTTATATAAAATTTTGAAGAAAAAGCATCATCAACTTAAAAAACGTGAATGGTTAATAGAAACTGTAGATCTATTGGCACAGCTAAACTCTGACTATAGTAAAAAAATTCCTTCAATTACTGCTCCAAATTTTTCTGATTTTGTGAAGGGTTACTATAGTCAACATCGCCCTGTGATTTTAAAAAAAGGAATAGAACACTGGCCAGCTTTGCACAAATGGTCTCCGCAATATTTTGCTTCTAAATTTGGCCATCATTTAGTTGAAGTTCAAATGAATAGAAATTTAGATGAACAGTTTGAAAGACATTCTCCATCATTAAAGCAAAAAATGAAGATGTCAGAGTTTGTATCAAAAGTTATGTCAGTTGATGCTAGTAACGATTTTTATATGACTGCAAATAATGCATCAAATAGTCATCAGATGCTTCAAGAATTATTTTCAGATATAGAGGATTTTGCAGATGGTTACTGTGATTTGGCTTTAAAGGATGACCGTAGTTTTTTATGGTTTGGACCTAAAGGAACATTTACGCCCTTACATCATGATTTAACAAATAATATGTTAGTTCAAATTTATGGAAGCAAAAAAGTAACTTTAATTCCTGCATTGCAAGTTCCTCATCTATATAACGATCATTGGGTATTTAGTGAGTTGAGTGATACAAATAAAATTGATTTTGAAAAATATCCTTTAGCAAAATCAATTACTCCAGTTGAATGTATTTTGAATGCAGGGGAAGCTCTATTCATCCCGATTGGTTGGTGGCATAGCGTAGAAAGTTTGGATGTCTCAATTAGTATTTCTTTTACCCATTTTAATGCACCAAATCATTATGTCGATCGGTTTCCCAAAGAGGTCTAAGAATGAAAATTGCATCTTAAACCGTTCAGTGTGACAATTGCTCGGCCCATACTGTTTTTCAAAAATGAAGGAAAATTGTTACTCTATGACCACACTCCAAACGAACAATGCGGAACTTAATCAAAAGCAGGTATTAATGTTAATGGAATACCTGACGCAATGGTTAATTCGTTCAGGAGTGGGATATAACGACTTTGTAACTGCTTTAAAACCTGTTTTCTATCAACAGGCTTTAAGTGAGCTTGAGCGTATAGAGCAAAAGCCAACTGATTCAGCAGTCAGTTTACTTTCAGGGTTACATCGCAAAGACGTGAATGCATTTAAAAAGGCAATACAGGCTGGTCAGCCTTTAACAGAGGCAAAAGTAGCAGAACCAGTAAGTGTTCCTGCTCGGGTGATTGGTTTGTGGCTTGCAGAGGGATTGGCAGAAAAAATTCCATTTGTAAGTAATGATCAGGTTAGTTTTGAAAATTTAGTAAAGAAAGTCTCAACTGAAAAGCATCCAAGATCTATTTTGAATGAACTCGAACGCCTAAATATTGTGAAAGAAGAAGATGGCCTTGTGATGTTGCAGCAGCGTAGTTTTATGCCTGATGTTGAGCAATTCGAGGTTCGAAAATTATTAACAAATAACTTAGAAGCACATTTAGCTGCTGGAGTTCATAATTTATTTCAGCCAGAAAAAGAACCCTATTTAGAACAAGCAATTTTTGCTGATGAACTAACAGATGAATCGATTACTTTACTCAAAGAAGCAAGTTTGCGCTTATGGGAAGATTTATCACTACAAGTACTTAAATTAGCTATTGAACGTTGTGCACTAGATGAAGGAAAAGAGGGTGCAACTAAAACTTTCCGTTTCGGAGCTTATCAATATGACGAAAACAACTTATAAAAAATTAATAATATCCATGAGCTTCATTTTGACAAGTGGTCTTTTAACCGCTTGTGGAGAGGATTTATTCGCAGGTGGTGCAAGTTTAGGGGGATCAGGATATCCGACTAAACCTGGTAAACCGGGTGATTTTGAAACACCGGCCGATGGTGAGAAAGGTGACTCAAAAGATAATGAAATTTGGTTGCCTGCACCTGTTGAAGATGACTGTAATGGCTTACATCGCAAACTACAGTTTCTCAATAATGTAACGCGTGAACCCATAGAAAAAGAAACTGTTTTTAAATATGCACAGCAGTTAACTCTAAATGGCACAATTGCTTTGAAGATTACTCAAACTAATAAGGGATTAGAGAAAATACAAGAAAAACAACCTGCGTGTTATGTACCTTTAGAGCTCTATTTACTTGGAAATACGAAGCGCTCCTATCCAGAAAATGAGTGTAAAGAGATTCAAACTTACGAATATCTGCCAGGTGAAACCAAAACTTTTATTGTCAATTATCCAGCATTTGATGTCATGAATGGTAGTTGGAAATATGGTCTAGAAAGCACTTATTTGAAGAATGATCAAGAGTTAAAGCAATGTGAACCTTTAACTATCCAATTTAAAATAAGTGCACCACTTGAGCCGATTAAAATTAATTAAGTTGAGCCACTCATGAGCGATAAAATTTTAAAGGAAGTATGAGTTAAGCTTGCTCTAGCACTTTTTCATCATAAGTCATTTGGGCTGCTAAAACCTGTTCAATATTGGTTTCGGCCCATTCCTTTAATTGGAACGCCATTGAAGCGACATTTTGCCCTAAAGAAGTCAGTGAGTAATCAACACGAATAGGAGAAGTATTCTGAATTTTACGCTCAATAAAACCGTCTCTTTCCAGCATTTTTAACTTTTGTGATAAGACTTTAGGCGAAATACCTTGAATATTCTTTTTGAGCAAGTTGAAGTGCTGAGTTTCCTCTTCAAGCACATTTAAAATTAATAAAACCCACTTATCTGCAATTTTTTCAAAAAATAAACGAGCAGGGCAATGTTGTTGAAAAACATTATATTTTAGACATTCATTCATACTATTTACCTGCTAATTTCTTAAAAAATTACCATAGTTACCAGTTAGTAACTAATTGACACCTAGTTTCTAAAATATATCATAAAGTGGAATTTAATAAAACAAAGGTTTGCTCCCATGTCTAACTCTAATATCGCGGTTGTATATTTCTCTGGTTATGGTCACACTAAAGTAGTGGCTGAAACGTTTGCAAACGAAATTAATGCTCAGCTCATCCAAATTGATCAAGAAGGTAATATTACTGAGCAAGATTGGCAGACATTAAATGATGTGAAGGGGATTGTTTTTGGTGCTCCAACTTATATGGGAACAGCACCATGGCAGTTTAAAAAGTTTGCTGATGCAACTTCAAAAGTTTGGTTTACACGTGGTTGGCAAGATAAAGTATTTGCAGGCTTCACAAATAGCGCGAGCTTAAATGGGGATAAGCAGGTTACTCTTATTCAATTACAGACTTTAGCATCGCAACATGGTGGAATTTGGGTAAGCCTTGGTTTATTACCAGCGAATACAAAAGATGCAACACGTGAAGATGTAAATAACTTAGGTGGTTCAGTTGGACTTTTAGTTCAATCGCCTTCTGATGCAAGTGTAGAGGAAGTCCCTACTGGAGATCTTGAAACAGCGAAACTCTATGCTCAACGTGTACAAAATATTGTGAACAAAATTTTTGGTTAATTTGACCATAAAAAAGGCGCTTTAAGCGCCTTTTTTATTATTCGTGTTCATTATGCTGTGGAGCATTATATTTGAAACCTTTGGTTTTGTAGGCCAAATAACCTACACCAATAACGGCCCAAGCTAAGCCAATTTGTAAGGCAAGCTTATCAATTTCTAGCCACATCATAAACACACTGGCAAAACCAAGTGTTGGTATAACAATATAGTTGATGATGTCTTTAAACGTTTTATTCTTGCCATCTCTTAATGCATAGCGAGAAATAACAGAGAAGTTAACAAAACTAAAAGCAGTTAAAGCACCAAAACTAATCAAGTTGACAATATGCTCAAGATCTAAGAAACCAGCAGATAAAGCAACTACACCCACAATAAGAATGTTGTAAGTTGGAGTATGCAATTTTGGACTAATATGACCAAATAATTTCTTATTGATTACGCCGTCACGTCCCATTACATACATTAAACGAGATACACCAGCATGAGCAGAAATACCTGATGCCATAACAGCAACTACAGCAAAATATAAAACCAAAGTTTTAAATGCAATACTACCAATCGCAGCAACCATCACAGGCTGTGATTCATCCAGAGGATTAAAGTAAGTATTTGGGTTACTAGGGAAATATAATTGGATGAAGTAAGTACTTACAATGAAAATAATACCTGCAAGTAATGCTGTCGTAAAAATAGCTTTTGGAAGCGTTTTCTCTGCATCTTTTGTTTCTTCAGCAAGAGAAGATAAGGCATCAAATCCTGTGAAAGAGAAGCAGAGTACAGTTGCACCAGCAATTAAAGCACTTACGGATGTCATGTCGTTCCAAAAAGGAGTTAATGACCACAAGGCAGCTTTATCTGGATTTAAAGTTCCATCTGCATATACACCTTGAGTGAGTAAAATGTATACCTGATAAACGAAATAAAAAATTACGCCAAGCTGAATAATAACGATCGTACTGTTAAAGCGTGCGACAAATCGTGCACCAAATAAGTTAATAACAGTCATTAGGGTGGTTAAACCAATCACCCATAACCAGTTATTTACCTCTGGAAAAAGAGCTCTTAGATAAATATCTGCCAAAATAATATTAACAAGCGGTGACAGTAAATAGTCTAACCAAGAAGACCAACCCACCATAAAACCAACATTAGGGTGAATTGATTTTTGAGCATACGTATAAGCTGACCCAGAAGAAGGGTAGCGTTTAATCATATGTCCATAACTGATCGATGTTAATAAGATTGCGACTAATGCAAAGATGTAGGAAGTTGGTACATGACCGCCACTTCGCTCTGATACTAAACCAAAAGTATCGAATAACGTTAATGGCTGAATATAAGCTAAACCAATAATAATAATGTGCCAAAGCACAAGATTCTTTTGAAGTTTAGCTGTTGGTTTAGTCCCAGATAAATTTGTCAACGGCGTTATCCTCATAATCGTTGATCAAGGATCAGCTTGGTGTTAAGGATCGTTTGAGACGAACGATCCCCCCTACAGAAAAAGATAAAGTGCGCCAATCTATCCTAAATTGATGCAAATTGTCAGTACTTTCATCGATTTTTTAGCAAATTTTTTGCCATATTTCCAAATAAAAAGATGAATAAAAATTCACAGTGATAAAAAAGACCTGATTTCATATAAAAATCAGGTCTTTAGATTTAAGTCTCGAGTTTAACCTATCGAATTACCATGCCTTTTGTAAGATCTCTCGGATATCTTTTAGGCTTGCTTCTTTAGGATTGTAAATAATTGAGCCGTCATTTAGTGCTTTTTCTGCAACTTCATCGAGCTGTGCTTCAGTTACTTTGCCAGTTTCACGTAAAGTACGTGGTAACTTGGTTAAGGTAAATAAACGATCACGCATTGCTAAAATTGTTGCAATCGCTCTGTCTGCACGTTGAGTTGCTGGAGTTTGTGCATAGATATCAGCACCAGCTAACGGCAATAGTAATTCACCAATTTTCTGGCCATTTACCTGCTTATTATATTCAAGCACATACGGTAAGAATAAATTCATGCATAAACCGTGGGGCAGGTGAGCAACGGCACCTAAAGCATGACCTAAGGAATGTACAAGGCCTACCATTGAGTTTGAGAATGCAATACCTGCCATTGTAGAGGCTTGTGCTAGTTCTAAACGACCTTGTGAGTCATTTGGGTTTTCTAGGACATTAAATAGGTTTTCACTAATCTTTTTAATTCCAGCACTTGCATAAGCATCGCTAAGTGGATTGGCAGCCATACATGTATATGCTTCAACACAATGTGTTAAGGCATCCATACCTGTCATTGCAGTTAAATGAGGTGGCAATGTAAGTGTCATGCGTGGATCTAAAATCGCTGCATGTGGCATTAAGTAATAAGAAGCAAATGCCAATTTAACATTCTTTTGCGTATCTGAAACCACGGCAACCATAGTCACTTCAGATCCCGTACCTGATGTAGTCGGAATTACGAAAAATGGTTTTAATGGTTTTGGTAGGTTGTGTGCACCAGAATATTGAAGTAAGTCATCTCCACCTTCAGATACTAAAATGTTAGTTGCTTTAGAAGTATCGATAACTGAACCACCACCTACAGCAATAATCGCATCGCATTTATTCTTGCGATAAGCTTCTGCGGCAAGACGAACGACTTCTAAACTTGAGTCTGGTGGAACATCATCAAACACATGACCAATGACAGCATCAGTCGTACTGAACGCAGCTTCAATCGGGTTGAGTAGGCCATTTGCGCGCACACCTTTATCTGTAATGATGAGCGGACGTTTTGCACCTAAAGTCGCAAGTTCAAACGGAATATGTTCTAACGCAGCATTACCGGCAATGACTTTTACAGGACAAAAGAATTCGTAATATGGTTTAGCCATGTTATGCGCTCCGCTTGAAATAGGACTTAGCTACTTTTAAGTAAATATTTGCAGCTTCGTTGAATTTTTCTTTTAGGGTAAGTTCGGTTGGATATTCTTTGACTGCAAGAGATGCAATCAATTTAGGTAAAATAAGAGATTCCATTTTATTTAGACAGCGTACTAAGCGAATGGCAGCAGATACATCACCATCAGCAATCATTCGGTCATTAGCAAATGCTTGGGCAGTACTTTCTTGAAAAGAAAATACTAAAAAGGCATGAGTTACATGTTTGAATGTAATGGTTAGGTCCGGCTTTCTTTCAGCTCTTTTGAGTAGCTCTAACTGTTTGTCTTCTGTGACGCGAGCAAAAAATGCTGGTCCATTTGGGAAAACATTCATTGAAAGTACAAAGTGAACAGGAAATTTAGATACTTCCTCTTGTATTTCAGTGTCCACTTGACTTGCCATGACTAAGCCACGACCAACAACATCCATCATGAGCTTAACGTAGGCAAGTTGCAGAGTAGGCTTTACAGCTTTTTTCGAAATCACTCGCGTATCCCTTGTTAAAATTATGCAAAAGCAAATTTAGAGTAATTACTCTAATCCATTTTTATTTCATCGCAAAGCGATTTATTCAGTTTTGACTTCTGGGTCATTAAAGTATCCAGTGTTCTTAATATACTCAATAAAGTCTTGGCAAAGTTGAGTGAATGATGGATAAGGAGTCACCAAATCTTGTATACGCACCATTTCTAAACCTGCGTAGCCACAAGGATTGATCGTCTGGAACCCATCTAAAGCACAGTCCAAGTTTAATGCTAATCCATGATAGCTACGGCCACGACGAATTTTAAAGCCTAAGGAACCAATCTTACGGCCATCGACATATACTCCTGGAGCATCAGGCTTAGCATACGCTTCAATTCCGTATTTTTTTAAAACATCTATCATGAATTGTTCAGCAAAACTGACCAATGTTCGTACGTTCCATTTTAGACGATTAAGATCAAACATGAAGTAAGCAACAAGTTGACCAGGTCCATGCCAAGTCACTTGTCCACCACGGTCAGTTTGCACTACAGGAATATCTGATGAAATTAGGATGTGTTCAGGTTTACCAGCTTGACCTTGAGTTAAAACATTATGATGTTGAAGTAACCATAACTCATCAGGCGTATCTTGATCTCGCTCATTTGTTAAGAGTTTCATGGTTTCAAACTTGCTTTGATAATCTTGTAAATCGTTCCATTGCCGAATGATTAAGTTAGGTTTATCAAGGCTCATCACAATCTCTTCCTATAATTAGTTTATGCGGCGCCCAGTTCATATCTACTAGATAAAAGCCGAAAACCTTGTAATTTTAAAGGATTTTATAAAAGGAATTCTAAATATTTGTAAGGTTTTTCGTGGTAGGGAGGTTTTTAAAATTTCCAAAAAAATACCACAGTAAGAATGCCTGACTGTGGTATTGATTGAAGAACTTAAAATTAAAGCGCAGTTCTAATCTGCGGGCAAGCAGCCAAGTCAGCATAAAGTGCATGAACTTGTTCCAATTCTTCAAAGCGCAATTGTGCTGTTAAAGAATGATACTTGCCGGTGCGAGATTCTTGAACTTTTAATGTTGAGTGGTCGAAGTCTGGGAAATGTTTTACCAAAATATCGACTACAGCAACACGTAATTCTTCACCCGCATCGCCAATAAGTTTAATTGGATAATCCATCGGAAATACCCAAAGATGTTCTTGTAGTTCGCGAGATGGAGTGCGGTCTAACATAAGTTACCTCATGATTTGAAACGCCTGCATTATCGCAGGCGTTTATAGCTCTTTCTATTAAATGGGGCTTGGTTTTGAAATTTCAAGCTTTCAAAACTTAGTCATTTTCCAAGAAAGAACGTAAGTGTTCAGAACGAGAAGGGTGGCGTAATTTACGTAATGCTTTCGCTTCAATCTGACGGATACGTTCACGTGTTACGTCAAATTGTTTACCTACTTCTTCAAGTGTGTGATCGGTTGGCATATCAATACCAAAACGCATCTTCAATACTTTTGCTTCACGTTCAGTTAAGTTTTCCAATACTTCACGAGTTGCTTCTTTTAAGCCTTCTGAAGTCGCAGCATCAATTGGAGAAGTGATGTTTTGATCTTCAATGAAATCCCCAAGATGTGAATCTTCATCATCACCAATAGGTGTTTCCATCGAAATCGGTTCTTTAGCAATTTTAAGTACTTTACGAACCTTAACTTCATCCATTTCTAAACGTTCACCTAATTCTTCAGGTGTTGGTTCACGGCCCATTTCTTGTAACAATTGACGAGATACACGGTTGATCTTGTTAATCGTTTCAATCATGTGTACTGGAATACGGATTGTACGAGCCTGATCGGCAATCGAACGAGTAATCGCCTGACGAATCCACCAAGTTGCATAAGTCGAGAATTTATAACCACGACGGTATTCAAACTTGTCTACAGCTTTCATCAAACCAATGTTCCCTTCTTGAATCAAGTCAAGGAACTGTAAACCACGGTTAGTATATTTCTTCGCAATCGAGATTACCAAACGGAGGTTGGCTTCTACCATTTCTTTCTTAGCGCGACGTGCTTTCGCTTCGCCAATCGCCATACGTTTAGAGATATCTTTAATTTCAGCAACGCTTAAACTAAGCTCTTTCTCAATATCTGCAATCTTTTGTTGGAATGCTAAAACATCTGGACGAACTTTTTCTAAATGCGCCTTGATTTCAGCAGGTGCTTTAGCAATTTGTTCATCTAACCAAGCTGGATTAGATTCTTGTTTAGGGAAAGATGTACGGAATTGAGTACGGTCCATACGGCCACGACGTACTGCATAACGCATGATTTCACGTTCATTGGCACGAATTTGCTCATGGGTACCACGAATCATTTCAGAGATGATGTCAAATAAACGTGGTGTAAATTTAAACATCATGAACACAGTAGCTAAAGCTTCTAAAGCTTCTTCAGCCTCTGGACTGTTACGACCATGTTTTTCAACAACAGCTTTTGTTTTAGCCCAAGCAGCTTCTAGTTCAGTAAAACGAACTTTTGCAACCTCAGGGTCTGGACCTGAATCGCCTTCAGAGTCATCATCACCTTCAGACTCTTCTTCTTCATCGTCATCATCAAGCTTAACTTCTTTGGTTGATTTTGAAGATGATTCGTCTTCTTCTTCAAGTTCTTCAACTTCTTCTAAAACTTCTGGAATATCTTCATCGGTTTCAGGATCGAGGTAGCCTGATAAAATATCGGCAAGACGGCGTTCGCCAGTTAAAAAATCATTATATTCTTTTAATACAACTTCAACAGCATTTGGCCAGTAAGCAATTGAATTAAGGACATCACGGATACCTTCTTCAATACGTTTGGCAATGCTGATTTCACCTTCACGGGTTAACAGTTCAACTGTACCCATTTCACGCATGTACATACGTACAGGGTCTGTCGTACGTCCAGGTTCATTTTCAACCGATGCAAGTACGGCAGCAGCTTCTTCTTCAGCAACCTCATCAGTTGCGTCAGCCGACTCACCGAACATGGTATCGTCAGATTCAGGTGCACGCTCGTGTACAGGAATACCAACGTCTTGAAGCATTTGAATAATGTCTTCAATCTGTTCGCTTTCAGTAATCGAGTCCGGCAGATGATCGTTAACCTCAGCGTAAGTTAAGTAACCTTGTTCTTTGCCTCGGCTAATCAGAGCCGCTACTTGAGAAGTAGGGGAATGCATATCGCTCATCTTTGCTTACTCTTTGTTGAATCTGTGGCAGTGAAAAACCGTGCATGATAGCACAATTTGCTTGAAATGTTTTGGCTTTGATCAGTAACCGTTAAATAAAAAATATCTTTGAATTCACGTCTGTTTTTTGAATATTGGGATAAAATCATTTTTTTCAAGCTTAAATCATCGAAAAAATCATAGAATTTTTTTTTGATCAAAAAAATAGTTCAGCTTTATAAATACACAATTTTTTGGGCGAAAAAAAGTACAAATATGCAGTTTAATGAAAAAAATATAAATAAAACTTGACACGATTTAATAACCAAGATAAATAGCGGCTAGACCCATTCACATTTTTTCATTAGAGGTAGTTTTAGTGTCTTCTACAGATTTTGAATTAGATGATAACTACGGTGATGATGATGATGTCGGTTTTGATGAGTCATCAGGCAAAATCACTGCGAAAGAATCATTAGAAAAACGTAGATTAATTGATGATCTATTGGCTCAACGCCGTTTAGAGCGTGAGTTAAAAGATTTTGATTACGATTTAGACGATGATGATCTTGATGATGAAGACTAATCAAATCTGAATAGGGCATCGTCAGCTTAGATGCTATGCTATCGTAGATTTCTTTTTTATAGTCAGGTAACACAATGAGTGCGTTAGATTTAGACCAATTAAGTGAATATCTAGATGGAGACCACAATGAGTATGGTCTGGATTTCGCTGCAACTCATGGTTTTCTGTGTGCAATTGCAGTAGGCCCTCAGTTCGATCGTTGGTTAGATGAATTGTTTGATAATAACCATAAAAAAGTTCCTGCCGAAATTATTCAGCAGATCAAAGCGTGGTTAGAGTCAATTCGACAAGACTTAGCAAATGAAAATGGAATTGAATTTCCGTTTGAAATTGAGGAAGCGGATGTTGAGTCTAGCTTAGGCGACTGGAGTGTTGGATTTGTTGATGCGATGTTCTTAAATGAAGATGCATGGTTTGCACCTGAATATGAAGAACAATTAATTGATTTAACTTTACCAATGATGGTATTTAGTGGAATTGATGAAGAAGATCCACAGATGGAATCTTTCCGTCGTAATGGACAGTTAATGGATGAGCTGGCAGAAGAAATCCCAGATAATTTGAATGAATTATACTTGATGTATCATACGCCAAATTAATTTATTAGAAGAAATAATAAATAACGTCCTTTCTAGGGCGTTTTTTATTACGAAAAATTAAGTGATATAAAATAAAAAAGGGCAGTTAGAAATCTAAGTGCCCTTTGAAAACTATTTTATAGTTTTATAGACGTTTACGCTTTGCAGCAGCAATTTGTGACTGGCGCATACGGAAACCAGCTTTTTGCTTTTCAGTGGTTTTGTCGATGCAATAAACGCAAGAAACACCGTGTTCGTAACTTGGTAGAGCAGACTCTTCAGGAGTTAAAGGCCAACCGCAAGCATGACATTTAATATTCACGCCTTCCTCTACACCATGAGTTACAGCAGTACGTCCGTCAAATACGAAACATTCACCTTCCCATAAGCTTTCATCAGCAGGGGTTTCTTCTAGGTACTTAAGGATACCGCCTTTAAGATGGTAAACCTCTTTAAATCCTTCTTGAAGAAGTAAAGAAGTTGATTTTTCACAGCGAATACCACCAGTACAGAACATCGCAATTTTTTTGTCTTTATGTTGCTCTAATTCTTTCTTGACGTATTCTGGAAACTCACGGAATGTTTCAGTTTTAGGGTCAATTGCGCCCTTAAATGTACCCGCTTTATATTCGTAATCATTACGTGTGTCGATTAAAATTACATCATCACGTGCGATTAAATCATTCCACTCTTTAGGATCAAGATAGTGACCGACTAAGTCACGAGGTTTAACCTCAACACCTAAAGTCACAATTTCTTCTTTAAGTTTAATTTTCATTTTGCGGAAAGGTTTGTCAGAACTATGGGATTCTTTGTATTCCATAGCGCCAAAGCCTTCATTGAGCAAAAACTGATGTAGTGTATCAATTGCTACGCGATCACCAGCAACAGTACCATTAATTCCTTCACCTGCTACAATCAGAGTTCCACAGAGGTTAATTGTTTTCACTAAGTCTAATAAACGTTGTTGAAGATCGGCAGGATCTTGAACTTCTTTAAATTGATATAGTGCTGCAACAACCCAACCTGCGGTCGCTTGCTGTTCTACAGGTGCAAGCTGTTCTACAGTAGCGTTCATGGAAAACTCCAAATGTATTAAGATAGAAATTTAAGGCGCATATTTTAGCGCGAAAATTAGTAATAAGCGAGAAAACCATAAAAAGTATATGGTTTATTTAAGGAGTTTGTTTTGAGTAATGATCATCGAACGCTCTCTCTCACCCCATGTGCAGGGCGTTGTTCAACAGTTTTTGGTGATCAGGTTTGTCGTGGTTGTCGCCGTTTTAACCACGAGGTGATTCAATGGAACACTTATACGGCAGAGCAGCGTTTAGCTGTATGGAAGCGTTTAGATGATCAA
The DNA here is from genome assembly GCF_031798995.1 of Acinetobacter sp. V104_13. Taxonomy (NCBI): domain Bacteria; kingdom Pseudomonadati; phylum Pseudomonadota; class Gammaproteobacteria; order Moraxellales; family Moraxellaceae; genus Acinetobacter; species Acinetobacter sp. V104_13. The sequence goes on from NZ_JAVQNP010000018.1 coordinate 13,253, forward strand.
TTGAATCAAATCTTAGTGCCGATGCTGCCTCATGCAGACTTACAGCATGTTGAGGGCTTTATTTTAAGTAAGCGTGTTCGGTTAATGGAAGGGGCGAGCCAGGGTCGTAAGCTTTACCATGCCTTAAAAATATGTGAAAAGAATAAACATCTAGCACACGAGAGTGGTTTGGGTATTTCGGAGTCTCAAGTCAAAACAATATGGGTTGAGTTTGAAAGACGTGTTTTAGCGTTGGCTAAAGCGAGCTATGAGTTGGCTTGGCTGCGAGCAGATGGAATTAGCCATCATTTGTTAACTATGTATGAAGAAGAATAAGTCTAGAGTAGAAAAGACGGAAATAAAAAAGCTGCCAGAAGGCAGCTTTTTTTTATTAATTTTCTTTCGAATATTAACGTTTGATGTCGCGTTGAGTTTCACCAGTATAAAGCTGACGAGGACGACCGATTTTGTAAGGGCCGCTGTGCATTTCTAACCAGTGGCTGATCCAACCAACTGTACGAGCAAGAGCGAAGATTACAGTAAACATTTCTGTTGGGATACCAATCGCTTTAAGGATGATACCTGAGTAGAAGTCTACGTTAGGGTAAAGTTTACGCTCAACGAAGTACGGGTCGTTCAATGCGATACGCTCAAGTTCCATAGCAAGTGCTAATTGAGGATCCTTGATACCTAAAGCTTCAAGAACTTCGTCACAAGTTTGCTTCATTACTTTAGCGCGTGGGTCGAAGTTTTTGTAAACGCGGTGACCGAAGCCCATAAGCTTAACTTCTTTGCGTTTAACTTTTTCCATGAACTCTGCAACGTTTTCAACGCTACCGATTTCATCAAGCATCTTGAGAACTGCTTCGTTTGCTCCACCGTGAGCAGGTCCCCAAAGTGCAGAGATACCAGCAGAGATACATGCATACGGGTTTGCACCAGTAGAACCAGCAAGACGTACTGTAGATGTAGAAGCATTTTGCTCATGGTCAGCATGAAGTGTGAAAATACGATCCATTGCGCGAGCAAGAACAGGATTAACTTTGTAATCACGGTCAGCAGGAGTAGCAAACATCATGTGCAAGAAGTTTTCCGCATAACTTAAATCGTTACGTGGATAGATGAATGGTTGACCTACTGTGTATTTGTAACTCCAAGCAGCAAGTGTTGGAATTTTTGCAATTAAGCGAATTGCAGTGATTTCACGGTGGTTGATGTCTTCAATATCTAGGTTGTTGTGATAGAACGCAGATAATGCACCTACAACACCAACCATGATTGCCATTGGGTGAGCATCACGGCGGAAACCATTGAAGAAACGGCTAACTTGATCGTGAACCATAGTGTGAGCACGTACTTTCGTATCAAACTCAACTTTTTGTTCAGCAGTTGGGAGCTCGCCATTTAATAATAAATAACAAGTTTCAAGGTAGTCTGCTTGAGTTGCTAACTGATCAATTGGGTAGCCGCGGTGTAATAAAATACCTTTGTCACCATCAATGAAAGTAATTTTAGATTCGCATGCGGCTGTCGCCATAAAACCAGGATCGAAAGTAAAATGACCTTCTTTCAGTATGCTGCTGACATCAATTACATCTGGACCTAAAGTGCCACTGTAGATTGGTAATCCAATTTCTTTGCCATCAAGATGTAATACGGCTTTTTTGCCATTTGCTTCAGACATTCAATAGATCTCCTGTCCTGGTGAATGTTGATCTGACTCGAAATCCTAATGTTCTCATGTGCGAATCAGACGGTGTCAAAATTTGCTATAAGATTAGTGAGTACTGAAATTTTGTCAATTATACTTATGGATAAAAAATGACGTTCCCACAGAGAGTTAGTCATCAAGACCCGAGCAAAAAAGTCAGTAAAATCACTGCATCGGGATGGTATAATAAGTCAATTCAACAAGAACGTGCAGAAAAAAAATGAAGGATGAGTACAATTGTAAGCAAATTTATAAATTGCAATTTAGAATAATAAGGCGGTAGAAAATGCCAATCTGCTTAAAAAAATCATAAAACTCATGGTGTAATTTCAAATTTATACTCAAAAAAAATTGTATTTTTATTTAGTTGTAACAAAGAATATTGTTCTTTTTTTAAGTTTAATTGTATAAAAAATAGCTCATCAGACGACTTTAAAATCATAAGAACTGTTTTTTAATGAAATTCACTTTCGAAAAATTAGTATAGATCGCTTAATATCTATCTGAAATATAAGTCTGTTCACTTATTTGAAATGTGGCTCACATTGAAAATAGGAGGGTATTGTGATCATTTTTCTATTGATATGAGGAATTTATAACTTTATCTTTAGTCTAAAATCGGCTTATTTAAAAGAAATTTCAGAAAAAATGAAATTAAATAAAAAGTTATTTTAAACAAGGACATGATGAATATAGGTGTGGTTTTTTTATTGACCTAATAATGTAATATTGTTTTGAATGATTCTTATTTAATGGTTTTTTGCTGAAATGGCAAAGTGGATTGTTTGTATTTTGATACTTCGCGTTTTATAATTCAGTGTCGTTTATAGGTTAGGCATGAGCTGTGCTTGCCTAACAATGCCAGCTTTCCTTGGAATTAATTCAACAAACTCCGGTCGGAGTTTCTACCTACAGGATGCCCGCTGTGAAAAGCAACAGACCTGTCAATTTGTCCATGGGTCAGGTGTTAGCGGTAAATTTACGCTCACCCGTGGCTATTGCATCAATTTTACACCGTTTATCAGGTGTCATCGTTTTCTTATTAGTACCAGTTCTCTTATGGATTCTAGATAAATCATTATCTTCACCAGAAGGATTTGACTACGTTAAAAATGTCGTTTTTGGAAATATCCTTGTACGTTTTGTTGTTTGGGTATTTGCAGCCGGCTTGATATTCCACTTTATTGCTGGAGTTAAGCACTTACTTGCAGATTTAGGTTTTGCTGAAGAACTGCAAAGTGGTCGTATTGCAGCGACAATTTCATTGATCTTATCTGTGGTAGCCATTATCGCAGCCTTTGTATGGATTATGTTCTAATGAAAAGTGCTACAGGTTTAACTGGTTCAGGTTCTCGTGATTGGTTTATCCAGCGTGTAAGTGCGGTTGTATTAGCAGCTTATACTGTTGTTCTTTTTGGTTGGATTCTCTGCAAAGGTGGATTTGACTATCAACAGTGGGCTGGCTTCATGATGACATTACCAATGAAGATTTTTTCTTTATTGGCAATTTTATCGCTTATCGCACACGCATGGATTGGTATGTGGCAAGTTTTCACTGACTATGTCACTACTCGTCAAATGGGTCCTTCAGCGAAAGGTTTACGCCTTGTACTGACGACGGCTGTCATTATTGCAGTGTTTGTGTACGCAATCTGGGGTATCCAGATTTTCTGGGCGAATTGATAGGAAGATATCATGGGCGCGATAACCCCTAAAGAAGATTATTCAAATATTCAAAACCTCACTTTCGATGCAGTTATCGTTGGTGGTGGTGGTTCTGGTATGCGTGCTTCTTACCAACTTGCTCAAGCAGGTTTGAAAGTTGCAGTACTTACTAAAGTTTTCCCAACACGTTCACATACAGTTGCTGCTCAGGGCGGTATCGGTGCGTCGTTAGGTAACATGCAAGAAGATAACTGGCATTTCCACTTTTACGATACAGTAAAAGGTTCTGACTGGTTAGGTGACCAAGACGCAATTGAATTTATGTGTCGTGAAGCACCAAAAGTTGTGTATGAACTTGAACACATGGGTATGCCGTTTGACCGTAACGCTGATGGTACAATTTACCAACGCCCGTTCGGTGGTCACTCTGCGAACTATGGTGATAAACCAGTTCCACGTGCTTGTGCTGCTGCTGACCGTACTGGTCACGCATTATTACACACGCTTTATCAAAGCAACGTGAAAATGGGTACTCAGTTCTTCGTTGAATGGATCGCGCTTGATTTGATCCGTAACGAAGCAGGTGATGTTCTTGGTGTAACAGCGATTGACCAAGAAACTGGTAATATCGCAGTATTCCAAGCAAAAGCGACATTGTTTGCGACCGGTGGTGCTGGTCGTGTTTACCGTGCATCAACAAATGCTTATATCAATACTGGTGATGGTCTTGGTATGGCTGCTCGTGCTGGTATTCCATTACAAGATATGGAATTCTGGCAATTCCACCCTACGGGTGTTGCGGGCGCAGGCGTATTGTTAACTGAAGGTTGTCGTGGTGAAGGTGCAATCCTTCGTAACAAAGACGGCGAACCATTCATGGAACGTTATGCACCAACTTTAAAAGACTTGGCTCCACGTGACTTCGTATCACGTTCTATGGACCAAGAAATTAAAGAAGGTCGTGGTTGTGGTCCAAAAGGTGATTATATCTTACTTGATATGACTCACTTGGGCGCTGACACAATCATGAAGCGTTTACCATCTGTATTTGAGATTGGTAAAAAATTCGCGAACGTTGACATCACTAAAGAACCAATTCCTGTAGTACCAACAATCCATTATCAAATGGGTGGTATTCCTACAAATATGCATGGTCAAGTGTGCTTACCTGAAGCAGGTACAGACAACTACACCAAACCTGTAAAAGGTTTCTATGCAATTGGTGAATGTTCTTGTGTATCAGTACATGGTGCAAACCGTTTAGGTACTAACTCACTTCTTGACTTGGTTGTATTTGGTAAAGCTGCTGGTGAGCACATTATCGATTACGTAACTAAGCATCATGGTGATGAATATGCGCCACTTCCAACAAATGTATTAGAGCAAACTTTAGATCGCGTACGTAAGTTGGATGAATCAACTTCTGGTGAAAATGCACAAGAAGTTGCTGATGCGATTCGTGATATCGTTCAAGACCACGCTGGTGTGTTCCGTACTCAAGCTTTGCTTGATAAAGGTGTTAAAGAGATTCTTGCTCTTGAACCACGTGTGCGCAACATTCACTTGAAAGATAAATCTAAAGTATTTAACACTGCACGTGTTGAAGCGCTTGAAGTTGAAAACTTATATGAAGTTGCAAAAGCTACATTAATTTCAGCTGCTGCACGTAAAGAATGTCGTGGTGCGCATACTGTAGTTGATTATGAATTGCCAGCTGATCACCCAACTTATTCATACGGTCGCCGTGATGATGAGTGGATGAAGCATACTTTATGGTATTCATCAGATAACCGTTTGGAATATAAGCCAGTGCGCTTCAAACCGTTGACTGTTGATGCAATTCCACCAGCACCACGTACATTCTAATCGGGAGTATAAAGATGAGTAGAGGTACTCGTACATTCGAAATCTACCGCTATGATCCTGATAAGGATAAAGCGCCGTACATGCAAACTTTCAAGCTTGAATTGACTGATAAGCACCGTATGTTGCTTGATGCATTACTTGCTTTGAAGGTTCAAGATGAATCATTAACGTTCCGTCGTTCATGCCGTGAAGGTATTTGTGGTTCGGATGGTGTAAACATTAATGGTAAAAATGGTTTGGCTTGTTTATGGAATTTAAACGACCTGCCTGAGAAAATTGTAATTCGTCCATTACCAGGTTTGCCGGTTGTTAAAGATTTGGTTGTTGATATGAACCAATTCTATGATCAATATGACAAAATTCAGCCATTCTTGATCAATAACCAACCAGCTCCACCTAAAGAGCGTTTACAGTCTCCTGAAGAGCGTGAACACTTAAATGGTTTGTATGAATGTATTCTTTGTGCATGTTGTTCAACTTCATGCCCATCATTCTGGTGGAACCCTGATAAATTCTTAGGTCCTTCAGCATTGTTGAATGCATACCGTTTTATTATCGACTCTCGTGATACTGCTACTGCAGACCGTTTGGCTCGTCTTGACGATCCATTCAGTTTGTTCCGTTGTAAAGGTATTATGAACTGTGTGTCAGTATGTCCTAAAGGTCTAAACCCTACTAAAGCAATCGGTCACATCCGTAACATGCTATTAGATCAAGCGGGTTAATTCTGCACAAATAGAAAACGCGCATCCTTGATGTGCGTTTTTTTTTAATTTTATAATGTAAACTTTAGACTTTGGTCGAAATGAGCGAGGATTTTATATATTGCACCATATATTAAAAGATAAAATCGCTTATGTATTTCGCCAATTTATAGGTGGTATGTGTCAAAAAAATCAATCGTTGTTTAAGAACATGATACGATTTGCCACAAAGTTATAGGTGAAAAAAGCGTATACTAGTGAAATTAATTTAAGTAGCACGATCTTAGATCTGTGCTTAATTTTTATGGTTAAAGTCATTTTAGAAAAGTTAATTTTAAAGTTAATTTTTCTAAAAAGATTTGCAAAAAATTGCTCGGTTTTAATCGAGTATAAGGTGAGTGATGATGCCATTGAGGGCGTTGTGATTCATTAATTACCTATGGAGTTTTCTCTCTAGGTAGTATGACGCCCCATGGTCTTAGAGACCTGTTGGGTAAGTAATGCCTTTTTTACCAATTTGGCATTATGCATCATGGGTGTGCTTAAAAGGCAGCCTGTAATATTTTTTGCAATAGGAAATGGGTCCACAAATGCAAGAAGTTGCTGACGCATTGCGTCTTGACACTGAACTTTCCGCTGATAGTGCAGCGTATATTGAAGAACTTTACGAGCAGTACCTGACTTCCCCAACCTCTGTAGCTGAGGACTGGCGCCAATATTTCGATAAATATCCAAAGGGTGACCAACCACACAGCGCTGTGCGTGAGCAATTCCTATTACTAGGACGTAATGCTAATCGTGTTCAACCTGTTGTACAAAGTACTGTAAGTACTGAGCATGAGCGTCGTCAAATTGGCGTTTTACAACTTATTGCTGCTTATCGTAATCGCGGACATCAAAAAGCTAAATTAGATCCATTAGGTCTTGCTAAGCGTGAAGAGATTCCAGATTTAGATCTTTCAGCTCACGGTTTAACTAAATCAGATTTAGATACTGTATTCAATACCGGCAATCTTGAAATCGGCAAAAGCGAAGCAACGCTTGCTGAAATGATTGAAGCAATGGAATCAATCTATTGTGGTTCGATCGGTGTTGAATACATGCATATCGTGGACACAAAAGAAAAACGTTGGATTCAACAACGTCTTGAAAGTGCCCGTGGTAAATTCAATTACACAAATGATCAAAAGAAAGGCTTCTTAGAGCGTTTAACTGCTGCAGAAGGTCTTGAAAAATATCTTGGTAATAAATACGTCGGTGCTAAACGCTTTGGTGTTGAAGGCGGCGAATCTTTTATTCCTATGGTAAACGAGATTATTCAGCGTGCTGGTGCTGTAGGTTGTAAAGAAGTTGTTATTGGTATGCCACACCGTGGCCGTTTAAACCTTCTTGTGAATATTATGGGTAAAAACCCTGCGGACTTATTTGGTGAGTTCGAAGGTAAATCAATTCATAAAAAAGGTTCTGGCGACGTTAAATACCACCAAGGTTTCTCAAGTAATGTAATGACTCCAGGTGGCGAAGTTCACTTGGCATTAGCATTTAACCCATCTCACTTGGAAATTGTTGGTCCTGTAGTTGAAGGTTCTGTACGTGCACGTCAAGTACGTCGTAGAGACATTGGCGGTGATGACGTTTTACCAGTTATTGTTCATGGTGATGCGGCATTTGCAGGTCAGGGCGTGAACATGGAAACCTTCCAGATGTCACAAACTCGTGGCTATACGGTTGGCGGTACAGTTCATATTATTGTGAACAACCAAGTAGGTTTCACAACTTCTGATCCTCGTGATGCACGTTCTACAGAATACTGTACAGACGTTGCTAAAATGATTCAGGCGCCAATTTTCCATGTAAATGGCGATGATCCTGAAGCTGTTATCTTTGCTACTCAATTAGCACATGATTTCCGTCACGAATTCCGTAAAGATGTTGTTATCGATTTGTTCTGTTATCGTCGTCGTGGCCATAACGAAGCAGATGAGCCATCTGGTACACAGCCATTGATGTATCAAGTAATTGCGAAGAAAGCGACTACTCGTACACTTTATGCTGATCAACTTGTTCAAGAGAAAGTACTTGATCGTGCTGAAGCAGACCAAATGGTTGAAGATTACCGTTCTGATCTAGAAGCGGGTAATCATGTAGCAAATGCATTGATTCTTGAACCAAATACCAAAATGTTTGTTGATTGGACGCCATATTTGGGCCATGACTACACAGACGATTGGGATACTTCATTTGACTTAAATCGCTTAAAAGAATTAGGCGAGGGCATGAGCAAACTTCCTGAGGGGTTTGTAATGCAGCGTCAGGTTCAAAAAGTAATTGAAGACCGCGTAAAAATGCAAACTGGTGAAACTCCATTAAACTGGGGTGCAGCAGAAACTTTAGCTTATGCAACTTTATTAGATGAAGATTATCTAGTTCGTATTACTGGTGAAGACGTGGGGCGTGGTACCTTCTCACACCGTCATGCGAAATTGCATAACCAAGCTGATGGTTCAACTTACATTCCACTTTGTCATGTGAAAGAGAACCAACCGCGTTTTGCGATTTACGACTCTCTTTTATCTGAAGAAGCAGTTCTTGCATTCGAATATGGTTATGCAACTACAATTCCTAAGAGCTTGATTATTTGGGAAGCACAATTTGGTGACTTCGTAAACTGTGCACAAGTTGTGATTGACCAGTTTATTGCTTCTGGTGAGACTAAGTGGGAACGTGTTTGTGGTTTAACAATGTTGTTACCACACGGTTTCGAAGGTCAAGGCCCAGAACACTCATCAGCTCGTTTAGAACGTTTCTTACAGTTATGTGCTGAAGACAACATGCAAGTGATCACTCCAACGACACCTGCACAGATTTTCCATGCATTACGTCGTCAAGCTGTACGCCCAATTCGTAAGCCATTGATTGTAATGTCACCGAAATCTTTACTTCGTCATAAACTTGCGACTTCTACTTTAGAAGAGCTTGCAAATGGCTCATTCCAAACTGTAATTGATGAAATCGATCAAATTAACAAGTCAGATGTAACTCGTCTTGTACTTTGTGGCGGTAAAGTTTATTACGACTTACTTGAAAAACGTCGTGAACAAAACTTAACTAATGTTGCAATTGTACGTATTGAACAGTTGTATCCATATCCAGAGCAACGTCTTGCGGAAATCTTGGCTGCATATCCAAACGTGAAAGAACTTGTTTGGGCACAAGAAGAGCCGAAGAACCAAGGCGCATGGTTATTTATCGCACCGCGTTTATATGACGATATCTTAAAATCTGGCAAACAAATCCGTATCAGTTTTGCAGGTCGTGAAGCTTCTGCTGCACCAGCTTGTGGCTCACCGTACTTGCATGCAAAACAACAAGCTCAGCTAATTAATGATGCATTGGCAATCGAAGCTGAACAATCAGGAGATTCTCAATAATGGCAACCGAAATTAAAGCACCGGTATTCCCAGAGTCTGTTGCAGATGGAACCATCGCAACTTGGCACAAAAAGGTGGGTGAACCTGTATCACGTGATGAAGTAATCTGTGATATTGAAACCGACAAAGTTGTTTTAGAAGTTGTTGCTCCTGCTGATGGTAGCTTAGTTGCAATCATTAAAGATGAAGGCGATACAGTTCTTTCTGACGAAGTTATTGCTCAATTTGAAGCTGGTGCTGGTGCAGCAGCGGCTGCTCCTGCAGCAGTAGAGCAAGCAGTTGCTCAAACTCAAGCTGGTGCAGCACCTGTTGTGGAGCGTACAGAAACTGTATCTGATCAGGCTCCTGCAGTTCGTAAAGCATTAACTGAATCTGGTATTGCTGCTGCTGACGTACAAGGTACTGGTCGTGGTGGTCGTATCACTAAAGAAGATGTTGCAAACCATCAAGCTAAACCAGCTGCTAACGTTACTCCGTTAAGTGTGGCTGTTGGTGAGCGTATCGAAAAACGCGTTCCAATGACTCGTTTACGTAAGCGTGTAGCTGAGCGTCTTCTTGCTGCAACTCAAGAAACTGCAATGTTAACTACATTCAACGAAGTTAACATGAAGCCAATCATGGAATTGCGTAAGCAATATAAAGATGCTTTTGAAAAACGTCATGGCGCTCGTTTAGGCTTCATGTCATTCTTCGTTAAAGCAGCAACTGAAGCGCTTAAACGCTACCCAGCTGTAAACGCTTCAATTGATGGCGACGATATCGTTTATCACGGTTACTACGACATCGGTGTTGCAGTATCTTCTGATCGTGGTCTTGTTGTACCAGTATTACGTGATACTGATCGTATGAGCTATGCAGAAGTTGAATCTGGTATTGGTGCATATGCTGCTAAAGCACGTGATGGTAAATTATCTATCGAAGAAATGACTGGTGGTACTTTCACAATCACTAACGGTGGTACTTTCGGTTCATTACTTTCAACTCCAATTTTGAATCAGCCACAAACTGGTATCTTGGGTATGCACAAAATCCAAGAGCGTCCTATGGCTGTAAATGGTCAAGTTGAAATCTTGCCAATGATGTATTTAGCACTTTCTTATGACCACCGTATGATCGATGGTAAAGAAGCTGTAGGTTTCTTGGTAGCAATCAAAGAATTGTTAGAAGAGCCAGCTAAACTCATCCTTGATCTTTAATTTCTTCGAATAATATTACCGAGGTAGAGTGATCCTCTATCTCGGACCATGGAGATAAACAATGTCTCAACAATTTGATCTTGTTGTTATTGGCGGTGGTCCTGGTGGTTATGAAGCTGCGATTCGCGCTGCTCAACTAGGTTTTAAAGTCGCTTGTATCGAAAAACGTATTCACAACGGTAAGCCATCTTTGGGTGGTACATGCTTAAACGTAGGTTGTATTCCTTCTAAAGCATTACTTGACTCTTCTCACCGTTACGAAGATACAGTACATCACTTAGCTGATCACGGTATCACTACAGGTGAAGTGAATTTTGATCTTGCTAAGCTTCTTGCTCGTAAAGACAAAATTGTTGACCAATTAACTGGTGGTATCGATCAATTGCTTAAAGGCAATGGCATTGAATGGTTAAAAGGTACTGGTAAATTACTTGCTGGTAAAAAAGTTGAGTTCGTTTCTCATGAAGGTGAAACTCAAGTTTTAGAACCTAAATACGTTATTCTTGCGTCTGGTTCTGTGCCTGTAAATATTCCAGTAGCTCCTGTAGATCAAGATATTATTGTTGATTCAACTGGTGCATTGAACTTCCCAGAAGTACCTAAGCGTTTAGGTGTAATTGGTGCAGGCGTAATCGGTTTAGAGCTTGGTTCTGTTTGGCGTCGTCTTGGTGCTGAAGTTGTTGTTTTTGAAGCAATGGATGCATTCTTACCAATGGCTGATAAAGCTTTGGCAAAAGACTACCAAAAACTTTTAACTAAGCAAGGTCTTGATATTCGTATCGGTGCTAAAGTTTCTGGTACTGAAATTAATGGTCGTGAAGTGACTGTTAAATACACTCAAGGCGGCGAAGAAAAAACTCAGACTTTTGACAAATTAATCGTTTGTGTAGGCCGTAAAGCTTATGCAGAAGGTTTATTGGCAGATGATTCAGGCATTAAATTGACTGAACGCGGTCTAGTTGAAGTAAATGATCACTGTGCAACTTCTGTAGAAGGTGTATACGCGATTGGTGACTTGGTTCGTGGTCCAATGCTTGCTCATAAAGCAATGGAAGAAGGTGTAATGGCTGTTGAACGTATTCATGGTCATGCGGCTCAAGTGAACTATGACACAATCATTTCTGTTATCTATACACATCCGGAAGCGGCATGGGTTGGTTTAACTGAAGAACAAGCTAAAGAAAAAGGTCATGAAGTTAAAACTGGTCAATTCGGTTTTGCTGTAAATGGTCGTGCTTTAGCGGCGGGTGAAGGTGCTGGTTTTGTTAAGTTTGTTGCTGATGCAAAAACTGACCGTTTATTAGGTATGCATGTTATTGGACCTGCAGCATCTGATATCGTACACCAAGGTATGATCGCTCTTGAATTTGTATCTTCTGTTGAAGATCTTCAGTTAATGACATTTGGTCATCCAACATTCTCTGAAGTTGTTCATGAAGCTGCACTTGCTGTAGATGGTCGTGCAATTCACGCGATTCAACGTAAGCGTAAATAAAATAAAGAGCGGTTCTCCGCTCTTTTTCACATTCGATGGTGTGATTAAAAAAGCATCAAGGTGAAAGACGTAGACAGCAATTTGCATAAGTAACATGAGAATGTTGCGCAAATTGAAGACAACAAACAAAGTTAAGTAGGTAACTAAATGAACTTACATGAGTATCAAGCTAAAGCGTTATTGAAAGAATATGGTATGCCAGTACAAGAAGGTATCTTGGCTACCAATGCAGACGAAGCAGTTGCTGCATTTGAACAGCTTGGTGGTAAATTCGCGGTAATGAAAGCGCAAGTTCATGCTGGTGGTCGTGGTAAGGCTGGTGGCGTTAAAGTTGCAAAATCTAAAGAAGACGTTATCGAATTTGCAAACAATATCATTGGTACTCGTCTTGTAACGTATCAAACAGATGCAAATGGTCAACCAGTAAACAGCATTATTGTTGCTGAAGACGTATACCCAGTTGAGCGTGAGCTTTACTTGGGCGCGGTTGTAGACCGTTCTAGCCGTCGTATTACTTTCATGGCTTCTACAGAAGGTGGTGTAGAAATCGAGAAAGTTGCTGAAGAAACTCCAGAAAAAATTATCAAAGTTGAAGTTGATCCATTAGTTGGCTTACAACCATTCCAAGCACGTGAAGTTGCGTTTGCTTTAGGTTTGAAAGACAAGCAAATCGGTCAATTCGTAAAAATCATGACAGCTGCTTACCAAGCATTTGTTGAAAATGATTTTGCTTTATTTGAAATTAACCCACTTTCAGTTCGTGAAAATGGCGAAATTTTATGTGTAGACGCGAAAGTAGGTATCGACTCTAACGCGCTTTACCGTTTACCTAAAGTTGCTGCTTTACGTGACAAATCTCAAGAGAATGAGCGTGAATTAAAAGCATCTGAATTTGATCTTAACTATGTTGCTTTAGAAGGTAACATCGGTTGTATGGTTAACGGTGCTGGTCTTGCAATGGCAACTATGGACATCATTAAACTTTATGGTGGTCAGCCTGCAAACTTCCTTGACGTTGGTGGCGGTGCAACTAAAGAGCGCGTAATCGAAGCGTTCAAAATCATCCTTGCTGATACATCTGTACAAGGTGTTTTAATCAACATCTTCGGTGGTATCGTACGTTGTGACATGATTGCTGAAGCAATTATTGCAGCGGTTCAAGAAGTAAACGTAACTGTTCCAGTTGTTGTTCGTTTAGAAGGTAACAACGCTGAGTTAGGTGCTAAATTACTTGATGAATCTGGTTTGAAATTAATTTCTGCAAACGGCTTGTCTGATGCCGCAGAAAAAGTTGTAGCTGCAGTTAAAGCGTAAGGGGAGTATCAATCATGAGCGTATTAATTAATAAAGACACTAAAGTATTGGTACAAGGTTTTACTGGTAAAAACGGTACTTTCCACTCTGCACAAGCTTTAGACTACGGTACAAAAGTTGTTGGTGGTGTTACTCCAGGTAAAGGTGGTACTACTCACCTTGACTTACCAGTATTCAACACAATGAAAGAAGCTGTACGTGAAACAAATGCAGATGCATCTGTAATCTATGTACCAGCTCCATTCGTTTTAGACTCAATCGTTGAAGCGGTTGATTCAGGTGTTGGCCTAATCGTTGTGATCACTGAAGGTGTTCCAACAATCGACATGCTTAAAGCAAAACGCTACTTAGAAACTAACGGTAACGGTACTCGTTTAGTTGGTCCTAACTGTCCAGGCGTGATCACTCCGGGTGAATGTAAGATTGGTATTATGCCTGGTCATATTCACCAACCAGGTCGTATTGGTATCATCTCGCGTTCAGGTACATTGACTTATGAAGCTGTTGCTCAAACAACTAAGCTTGGTTTAGGTCAATCTACTTGTATCGGTATCGGTGGTGACCCAATCCCAGGTATGAACCAAATCGAAGCGCTTCAATTGTTCCAAGACGATCCAGATACAGATGCAATCATCATGATCGGTGAGATCGGTGGTACAGCGGAAGAAGAAGCTGCTGAATTCATCAAATCTAACGTGACTAAGCCTGTAGTAGGTTACATTGCTGGTGTAACTGCTCCTAAAGGTAAGCGTATGGGTCACGCTGGTGCGATTATTTCTGGTGGTCAAGGTACTGCTGAAGAAAAATTCGCTGCATTTGAAAAAGCAGGTATGGCTTACACTCGTAGCCCAGCTGAGCTTGGTTCAACTATGTTGCAAGTTTTAAAAGAGAAAGGTTTAGCTTAATCGCTTTACGCTGAATCTTAAAAAGCACCGCATCTGAAAAATGATGCGGTGTTTTTTTATTTATTAAAGAAAAATAAGAGTTTTTATAAGTATAGCTAATTCATAAATAAAATTTTTAGGCAAAAAAATACGCAATGATTGGGGTGATCATTGCGTAGAACAACGAATCTGTAAAAACAGTTTCGGTTTAAGGAGAAATGTCGTGAGGCTCATATGATGTAACCTACATAGAGGATAATAGATAAAGTTAAGATATTCTTCATCGCTATTAGCGTTAATAAGTGTTACTTCACGTTAATAGGGTAAAAGCCTGTGAGTGGCTATCAATACATTAGTAATTCTAAAAAATGAATATTATTAATCTAATAAATAAAAAAAGCCCCGAAGGGCTTTTAGTTTTTAAAGAGGATTAAAATTTAAATAAACCTAAACCATCTTTAACTTCATCTAAAGTCTGTTGAGTAATAAGACGACACTTATCTGTACCTTGTCGTAAAACATCCATAATATAGTCAGGATCTTTAGCAAGCTCTTCGCGACGTTCACGAATAGGTGTAATTAACTCTTTTAAGACACCTTCAAGACGTTTTTTAACCGTACCATCACCAAGACCACCGCGACGATAGTGAGCTTTTAATTCTTCAACTTCTTCTTTATTTGGATCAAATGCATCTAAATAAGTAAATACAATATTGCCTTCAACTTGACCTGGATCTTCAATACGAAGGTGATTTGGATCGGTGTACATCGCATTAACAGCTTTTTTAATGTCTTTATCAGAAGCATTTAAAACGATGGTATTGCCTAATGATTTAGACATTTTCGCTTTACCATCAAAACCAGGTAGACGTGCCATATTAGAAAGCAAAGCTTTACATTCAGGCAAAAGATCTTGACCGATTTGGCGATTTACTCGACGTACAATTTCATTGGTTTGTTCAATCATTGGAATCTGATCTTCACCCACTGGAACCACAGTTGCTTTGAAAGCAGTAATGTCAGCCGCTTGTGCAACAGGGTAGCAGAGGAAACCAGCTGGAATGTCACGCTCAAAACCACGCATTTGAATTTCAGATTTAATGGTGGGGTTACGTTCTAAACGCGCAACTGTCACAAAGTTAAGATAGAGCATTGTGAGTTCATTGAGTGCTGGTAAGCAAGATTGAACACAAATGGTGGTTTTTGTTGGATCAATGCCTACAGCTAAATAATCTAGAGCAACTTCTAAAATATTACGACGAACTTTATCTGGATTATCTGCATTATCTGTTAGTGCTTGTGCATCTGCTAATAAGAGATGTTGATGATGGCTATCCTGTAAACCTACACGAGAACGCAAAGAACCGACAAAATGCCCAAGGTGAAGTTGTCCGGTTGGGCGGTCGCCTGTCAAAATAATTGGACGCTGATCAACATTACTCATTATTTATTCCACTATCGTATTGGCTTAATCAGGGGTAGTAAGCCCTGTAATATAAAAGATTGGCATTATTGTACGGGAAATAAATTTTTTTCGTCAGCGATTGGGGAAACTTTTCTTAAAATAATATTGTGAATTTATTCAGTAAAATTACAGAAATTCAAAAAAATCATCTTACAATAGCCTTAATAAATACAAACTTGGATAAGAAATGGCGAGTGGCTTACTTTTATTACTAGATGATATAGCAACAATTTTAGATGATGTTGCTTTAATGAGCAAAATGGCAGCCAAGAAAACTGCCGGAGTTTTAGGTGACGATTTGGCCTTAAATGCTCAGCAAGTAACAGGTGTGCGCGCAGATCGCGAACTACCTATTGTTTGGAAGGTGGCTAAAGGCTCATTTGTTAATAAGCTTATTTTAGTTCCTTTAGCATTGTTAATTAGTGTAATTGCACCTTGGCTTATTAACCCACTATTAATGCTCGGGGGGTTATTTTTATGTTATGAGGGAGTAGAGAAAGTTCTTCATACCATTATGCATAAAAAAGCTTCTACATCAGAGGAAGCAAAAGCAGAGCTTGAAACTGAAGAATTAGACTTAGCAACTTTTGAAAAAGAAAAAATAAAAGGAGCAGTAAGAACTGATTTTATTTTATCGGCTGAGATCGTGGTGATTACGCTCGGTACAGTTGCTACGGCTACTTTAATGACCAAAGTAAGCGTTTTAAGTGTTATTGCAGTTGTGATGACGATTGGCGTTTATGGCCTAGTCGGTATGATTGTTAAGATTGATGATTTGGGATTATATTTAACAGAACAGTCGACCTCATTTAAACAAACTATAGGTCGAGGCCTATTAGCTTTTGCTCCTATTTTGATGAAATTACTTTCAATCGTGGGCACTATTGCAATGTTTTTAGTGGGTGGCGGGATTATTAATCATACGATTCCATTGCTTCATCACTTAACTGAAGACACAGTGGATCATGTGGAAACAATACCAGCGGTAGGTAATATCATTGGTGCTTTAACACCAACATTGATTAACTTTGGAATAGGACTTGTTGCAGGTGCAATTGTTCTATTAATTGTGAGCTTAATACAAAAAATGTGGCCTAAAAAAGCATCGGGTTCATGATGCCATTCTAAAAAGAAGAGGGAAATTATGCGCTGGAAAGGTCGACGAATTAGTAGCAATGTTGAGGACCGTCGAGGTGGTGGCGGTGTTAGAGCTGGCGGTATCAGTATTATTGGTTTGGTTGTTGCATTTGTTGCGTGGAAGTTCTTTGGTGTTGATCCACAACAGGCTTATCAAGCAACGCAGCAAGTTACTGCTTCACAACAATCAAATGCAACTGCGCCAGAAAGTTTAACGGCCGAGCAAAAAGAAGCCTCGGATTTTGTTGGAACGGTTTTGGCTGATACGGAAGATACTTGGACTCCTATATTTAAACAGTTAGGTAAAAGCTATACGCCACCTAAATTAGTTTTGTTTAGTGGAATAGCTCAATCAGGATGTGGTACTGCCCAATCTGCGATGGGGCCATTTTATTGTCCTGCAGACCAAAAGGTTTATATCGATACAGAATTCTTTAAAGATATGCGTCAGCAAATGGGAATTTCTGGTGAGCAGAACCAAACTGAACTTTCTAGGGAAGATCAGGCTGGCGATTTCGCACAAGCATATGTGGTTGCACATGAAGTAGGGCACCATGTTCAAACCTTGCTGGGTATTTCGTCACAAGTCCAGCAAGCTCGTGCACAAGTCAGCCAAAGAGAAGGTAATCAATTATCTGTTCGTCAAGAATTGCAAGCTGATTGTTTAGCGGGTATTTGGGCGAGTCATAATCAACAGCGAACTCAATTTTTAGAGCAAGGTGACATTGAGGAAGCGATGGATGCTGCTCAAAAAATTGGAGATGATTATTTACAGAAGCGTTCTACAGGTCAGGTTGTTCCTGATAGCTTTACTCATGGTAGCAGTGAACAGCGAATGCATTGGTTCCAAGTTGGTTTAAAAACCGGTGATATTAACCAGTGTGACACCTTCAATAATTCAATCTAAATATAGAAGGATGAGACTTATTAATAGTATTTAAGAAGCTCATCCATCTTCCTTTAAATGTTAACTATAAATAATGTTAAGAAATTTAACAGATTGATAGATTGTTCAATCAATTCGTTAAACTTGCATCCGAATTTTCATTTTTTATGATCATGGCATTATTAATGCCTGCATTTTGTTTAGTTTGGTCGACCTAACAAAATTTTCTTATTTGGTCGTTGACCCAGAAGAAGGGTGTTCATGGGTAATTTTTTTCTACTACAAGCATTTACAGTGGTTTTTGCACTATCAATTGCAACCACGATCTTTAATAAGCGTATTTTAGGCTTTCCACAGGCGATTGGTGTTCCTCTAGTCTCAGCAATTTTTGTCTTTATTCTACAGTGGGGTGCCAGCCTACTAAACGGTAACCAGTTTATTACCATTAACATTCATAATATTGAAGAAGCTGTACGTCATATCGATTTTTATGATTTTTTAATTAATGGTGTTATTTGTTTTATTCTAACTTCTTCTGCACTCAAATTTAAAATTTCAGATCTAAAAAGTTATTGGAAGCAAATTAGTATTTTAGCAACAATTGCCTTAGTACTTTGTGCTGTATTGTTTGGTAGTTTACTCTACGGATTCCAATTATTGGTTGGATATCATGTGCCTATTTTGGTGCTATTACTTTTAGGTGCAGCTTTAGGGGCAACAGACCCAATTGGTATTAAAGGTGTACTTAGTTCGATTCGAGCACCACATCATTTAATTGTTAAGCTAGAAGGTGAATCATTATTTAATGATGCAATGTGTATTGCATTGTTTATGACTTTACTTAATGTTTTACAGGGTGAACATTTTTCATTAGTAGCGACATTAGAAGCTCTACTTTATGAAATTGTTGTCGCCGTCGGGATTGGTTGGGCATTTGGGGTAGGGGTGTTGCGTCTATTACGTGGTAAACACGAAATGGAGTCCCTGATTTTAACAACAGCTTTACTTGCAAGTGGAGCATATTTGGTTGCTTTGTTTGCACATGCATCAGCACCGATTGCTTGTGTAATTGGCGGTTTAATTGTTGGAAACAAATGGAAGGAAATACGCGAAGAGCGAGAGATTCAAGAAGTTAATCATTTTTGGCATACAGTAGAAGGAATCATTAACTCATTCTTATTTACTTTAATTGGCTTAGAGTTATTTATTCTTGATCTAAACTTTAGCCTGATTTTAGGCGGTATTGTTGCATTCTTTATTCTTCATATTTCTCGTTTTGCTGCCAACTTTATGGCTTTCGCTTTTTTCCCCACAATGCGTAGAACTAAAAGCTACAACGGTAGTTTGACTATTTTATCTTGGGGTGGGGTACGAGGAGGAATTTCACTTGCATTGATTTTGGCAGTAGCCAATATCCCTGCCTTAAGTCCCTATAGTAGTATCCTGATTGGATATACATTTATTAGTGTATTGTTATCAGGTATTGTGTGCGGCCTAGGCTTACCAGCTGTGATGAATGCTTTTTATTACAACCCCAACGAAGAAACTGAAGGCTTAAAAGGCTTCTATCAAAGGTTGTGCCATAAGATGAACCGAAGAGGTTTTCAGTATATTGTGGGGGAGGATGCGCTAGGTAGAGAAACAATCACTGTTTATAATCCAGATATTCTTGTAGACCAAAAAACTGAGGATGGAATTGCGACAATGCATGACCCGAATAAGTTACAAGAAGTAAAAAGATTTGAGAGTCCAGATAATTTCTAAATATAAATATTTTTAAAATTTATAAGATATTTAAAAATGAGGTTTTAGTGTAATAGTAAAATATTACCTAAAGCCTTTTTTTTCTATATATATCATTAATAATATATTTTATTTTATTAAGATATTAATAATTGTTATATGAATATTTTAATTAAATGATTTTTCAACAAATGGTAAATAGAAAAATAATAAATTTGTTTTATATATAAAACGTTTAACGTGATTTTTCATTAAATTAACATAAGAAAAACTTAACTAAGACTTATATATAATTTCTATTAATTAAAATTTTTTCTTTAGGTACTTTAGTATTTGTTTTTTTTATTTTAAAGTGTTTAATGTAAAAATGATCACATTACTTAATGTTTTTAAGTTGTAGGTCAAAAACTTAGAAAGATTAAGTAAAAAGAATTATACATAAAATCATTTAAATCAATAATATAAAAGGAATACAGATATGCCTGAAATACAAATTATTGCCAAGGATAGTCACGATACCTTGTCAACAATCAAGGGAACTTCTGCAAAGCTTTCAGAAGCGTCGGTCGTATTGGTAAAAGTGGCTGCCAGTGATGTATTGGTAGTGAATAGGGAGGGTACCAATGCAGTCATTCGCCTGAAAAATGGCGAGACTATTGTTATTGAAGGCTTCTTTAGTGGAACAGCTGAGCCTAAAGATAACAGTCTTGTTTTTCAAGATGAAAATGGACAGTTGATTTGGGCAAAATTCAAAGATGCTGAAAATGATGCGGACGCCGATGCCGATGCGGACGCTGACGCAGACAGTGATGTTGAACCACAAGCTCTGGTAGCTGAGGATTTACCTGCTGCTTTACCGGCAGAAGCACCACAAGAGTTGGTATCTGACGTTATTTACCAGCCTATTTCTTCAATTGAACCATTACTTTATCACGATGCAGGTGTAAACCCATGGTTGTGGGCAGCTATTCCTTTAGTTGCGGGCGGTATTATCGCTGCAGCATCGAATAGTGATAATGATGATGACTCAACACCTGCTGACACCACTCCACCAAATACAGATGGAGTCACTTTCTCTGTTGATCCTGTTACTTCAGATAACGTAATTAATGCATCAGAAGCAGCAGGTAATGTCACGATTACTGGTGTTCTGAAAAACATTCCAGCAGATGCGGCCAATACGGCCGTTACAGTTGTTATTAATGGGGTAACTTATAATGCAACTGTAGACAAAACAGCGGGTACATGGACAGTAAGTGTGCCTGGTAGTGGTCTAACAGCTGATGCAGATAAAACCATTGATGCGACTGTAACGTTTACAGATGCGGCAGGTAATAGCAGTACTGTTAAAGATACACAAACTTATACGATTGATACTGCTGCTCCTAATACGGATGAGATTGATTTTTCGGTTGATTCTGTAACAGCTGATAATGTGATTAATGCATCAGAAGCGGCTGGTGATGTCACTATTACAGGTGTTTTGAAAAATATTCCGTCAGATGCAACCAATACTGTAGTAACAGTTGTTGTGAATGGGGTGACTTATACTGCAACTGTAGATAGTGCAGCAGGAACATGGACAGTAAATGTGCCTGGCAGTGGCTTAGAGGCTGATGCAGATAAAACCATTGATGCTACTGTAACGTTTACAGATGCAGCAGGTAACAGCAGTACTGTCAACGATACACAAACATACACACTTGATACTTCAGTACCAACGGTTGCACTTGAAGATGTATCTACAAATGATAACACTCCTGCATTAACAGGTACTGTAAGTGACCCAACAGCGACTGTTGTGGTTACTATTGATGGTGTTGATTATCCTGCAGTAAATAACGGTGACGGCACCTGGACGCTTGCAGACAATACACTGCCAATACTCACCGATGGACCACACACTGTTACCGTGACTGCAACTGATGCAGCAGGTAATAAAGGTACTGATACAGGTGTTGTGACTGTTGACACAGCTGCACCAAATACAGCTGGTGTCAACTTTGCAGTTGATTCTGTCACTTCTGATAATGTAATTAATGCATCAGAAGCGTCAGGTAATGTCACTGTTACAGGTGTATTGAAAAATGTTCCGGCAGATGCAGCAAATACAGTGGTCACTGTTGTGATCAATGGCCAGACGTATACTGCGACTGTAGATAGTGCAGCAGGTACATGGACAGTAAGTGTACCTGGCAGCGGTTTGGTTGCTGATACAGATAAAACGATTGATGCCAAAGTGACCTTTACTGATGCAGCAGGTAATAGCAGCACTGTTAACGATACGCAAACTTATACACTGGATACAGCTGCTCCAGCAGCACCAGTAATTGACCCGGTTAACGGGACAGACCCGATTACAGGTACGGCAGAACCTGGTTCAACCGTAACAGTAACCTATCCTAATGGTGACACAGCAACAGTTGTAGCAGGACCGGATGGCAGTTGGTCAGTACCAAACCCTGGCCTTAATGATGGTGACGAAGTTGAGGCAATTGCTACAGATCCAGCAGGCAACCCATCTTTACCAGGTACAGTTACTGTTGATGCAGTTGCACCAGCAGTTATTCTAAATGATCTATTAACTAATGACAGCACACCTGCGTTAACCGGTACAGTGAACGATCCGACAGCAACCGTGATGGTGACTGTTGATGGCGTTGACTATCCGGCAGTAAACAATGGTGACGGCACCTGGACGCTTGCAGACAATACACTTCCTGCATTAACTGATGGCCCACACACCATTACCGTGACTGCAACAGATGCAGCAGGCAATGCGGGTACTGATACAGGTGTTGTGACAGTTGATACAGCTGCACCGAATGCGCCAGTGATCGACCCGGTTAACGGGACAGACCCGATTACAGGTACGGCAGAACCTGGTTCAACAGTGACTGTGACTTATCCGGACGGTAGTACAGCAAGTGTTGTAGCAGGACCGGATGGTACTTGGACTGTGCCAAACCCAGGCTTAAATGATGGTGATACGGTAACGGCAGTAACAGAAGATCCTGCTGGCAATACATCAGGTCCAACAACAGCTGTGGTTGATGCAGTTGCACCGACAGTAGCGCTTAACGATGTATTGACCAATGACAGTACACCTGAGTTAACCGGTACAGTGAACGATCCGACAGCCACTGTGGTGGTGAATGTGGATGGTGTTGACTATCCGGCAGTAAACAATGGTGACGGCACCTGGACGCTTGCAGACAATACACTTCCTGCGTTAACTGATGGCCCACACACCATTACCGTGACTGCAACCGATGCAGCAGGCAATGCAGGTACAGATACCGGTGTTGTGACAGTTGATACAGCTGCACCGAATGCGCCAGTGATTGACCCGGTTAACGGGACAGACCCGATTACAGGTACGGCAGAACCTGGTTCAACAGTGACTGTGACTTATCCGGACGGTAGTACAGCAAGTGTTGTAGCAGGAACGGATGGTACTTGGACTGTGCCAAACCCAGGCTTAAATGATGGCGATACAGTAACGGCAGTAACAGAAGATCCTGCTGGCAATACATCAGGCCCAGCAACAGCTGTGGTTGATGCAGTTGCACCGACAGTAGCACTTGATGATGTACTCACTAACGACAGCACACCTGAGTTAACCGGTACAGTGAACGATCCGACAGCAACAGTGGTTGTGAACGTGGATGGTGTTGACTATCCGGCAGTGAACAATGGTGACGGCACCTGGACGCTTGCAGACAATACACTTCCTGCGTTAACTGATGGACCACACACCATTACCGTGACTGCAACAGATGCAGCAGGCAATGCAGGTACAGATACAGCAGTGGTGACCATTGATACCACCGCACCAAATGCACCTGTACTTGATCCAATCAATGCGACTGACCCAGTGAGCGGTACAGCAGAAGCGGGTTCTACAGTGACTGTGAGCTTCCCTGACGGCACCACTGCAACAGTCGTGGCAGGCACAGATGGCAGCTGGTCAGTACCAAACCCGGGCAATCTGGTGGATGGCGATACGGTTACAGCAACCGCGACTGACCCTGCAGGCAATAC